>JAFYGL010000711.1 GCA_017543165.1 Victivallales bacterium
ATTGTTGGCGACGATACCGTTGCCCGGGCAGTTCAGCACAAGCCCAGTCATGCGGCAGTTGCGTATGACACCGTCGCTGGGACAGCCGATGCGCATGCCCTGACAGGCGCTGTCCAGCACGCAGTTCGAGATGGTGACATTCTCGCATACGCTGACGGGCTGGCCATTGCGTGGCATTGCACGCAGCACCAGGCAGTCGTCCGCGGTGCGTATGTGGCAGTCCGCCACGGTGACGTCTCGGCATGAATCGATGTCGATGCCGTCGTTGTTTATCATGCGCTGGTCGCCCTCGATGCGTATGCCGCGTATGCTCACCCGCTGGCATCCGCTGAGCCAGATTGTCCAGCATGGGGAATTTAGATAAAGTGTGTCGGCCAGCAGCACGTCATTGCAATTCACCAGATGCAGGAGGCGGGGCCTGGGCGTTGGCGGCTTTGCGAAGAACCTACCGTAACTCGTGCTGTTCTTATCGTAGAATTCAGGGCCAGGGCATTCCAGTGTGCCTGCGCCCGTGATTGCAATGTTGTGTGCATTGACGCCTGCCACCAGCGTGCAGTTGCTCTTTTCAGGGGCAAGCCCGCCCTGTTCGTCTGGCCTGAAATCCACATAGTCATGGTAGTCGGCGGATCCAGTTATGCCGCAGCCATTCTCCAGATGGAGCCTCACATTGCTCTTCATGAAGATGGTATGTGCCTCCGTGACCTGCGTCGCCACGGTCACGCAACCGCCGCCCGCCTCAGAAACCTGGGTTATTGCCTGCTGCACGAGCCGCCAGTCATTCTGCCCAATCGTTATGTTCATTTATGTTCTCCTGTTTAATGCATTCTCAATTTTCATTAAGGGTAAATGCCTGTGCCTTGACCTCCCATGCATTGCGATATTGCATTGGAACTGGGGCTTTTACTATTTTCGCCACAAGGATATTATATCCCATTTTTAATCTGGCAGGCACAATTTCAGGAGCAATATACGCCGCATCAGAAATTGGCTCAATCGCACAGATGCGTTTGCCCCCGAAGAAATATTCCCCGCCAGAGCCTGCGTTCAATGCAAAATATACCTCCTGTTCCTCTTCAGACCAGAAACGGAAGAACACATAAGCCAGTGCATTTTCTGTTGCACCAAAATGCTTCTTCAAATCATAGATTCCGCTGCGTTCTGGTTCAATTACCTGGCAATTGCCTAAAAAGTCCTCTGCCTTGACCTGTTCTGGCAAAAAACGCTGCTTGTCCATTGGCAATCTGAAATCATACGGGTAGCAATGTGACACCAGTACCTGATGGCAATTTATGCAATTGCGCACTTTTGTATCAGGGAAGGCAGTTATACGCAGCAATGCCTCACCATACGGCACAAGCTCCAACAGACGCTTTTCCCCTATCGTATGATGAAAGAGCGGTATTTCAGGAGTATAACGTCCTTGTTCAAGTTCATCAAAGCCGCTGACTGGAACAGCCTCTGTCAAGAGGACTGTCCTAGGCACATTTAGCACTTGGTCTTGTCCATTGCGGAGCAATTGCATTGGCGCGTTGGCGACGATACCGTAATTCCAACTGCCAACTGGCGTCAGCAAGCATGGCGAAAATGGGGAGGCATTTTCCCGCTTGAAGTTGAATGGCACTGGCAATGAATAGACCAGGGGCCGCATTCATGCCAAAGCCAATAGCGGTCTGTTTTTCTTACTGGTTGCATTGGCAGAATTATTTCCAGCACATCTTTGTCATTCCATTCCCTCTCCAATGTGCAGAAGCCATTCCGAATATCAGGCAAAGCGATTTGCTGCCCATTGAGCCTCAATGCCGCCTGCTTGCACCACTGCGGTATCCTGAATGTGAAAGGCAATCGGCGGCTCTTCTTCATGGAGAAGCGGAAGCGCAGCGTTTCGTCAAAGGGATAATCTGTCTCCTCGGTTATGCTGTAGTCCTTGCCTTGGAAGACAGAGGGTCCATACAAGACTGCCACTGGCGCCTCATCTGCATCCAGCATCCACATTCTGAAAATGAAGCCAGGCAGAATGCGGTGCACATTGCCTGTGCAGCACTGCGCGCTATGGTCGGAGCGAAATTGATGTAAACTGGCACAACCACGAAAGAAGAAGTTATGGTTTGAGCCAGGCCCTGAAATGACCTGGTTTGGAGAAGAAAGATACTGCAATGCACTGAAATCCTTCAGCACAGAGCCAGGGAACGCATTGTAGAATATCTTCTCCATGCGGTCGGCATACTGCCCGTCACCAGTCGCCATCAGGAAATAACCAAGGGCATGGCTGAAGTCCTGGATGACGCATGTCTCGTAGCCCTGAAGCGGGTCACGCCCAGCAAAATCCTCGTTGCTTGAAGGCAGGCCTGGTATCTGCTCATGCCGCCGCAAGACATCCGCAAGCCCACGCTCTGCATCATCCAGATAGGACTTGTCGCCTGTGTACAGGTAAAGCATGACAGGCAGTTTGATGGCCTCGCTGAAAGATACGCCATGTATCACATAGTTGCGGCCTGATGTAATTTTGCTGCGCTGAAGTTCATATTCAATCTCCGTATGCAAGGCGTGATATTCGTCATGCTTACGATATGCGTTTTCCGCCTTGCGAAGCAAAGCCTCATCCTGGCTCCAGCCATAAGCGGTCAATATGCCTTCAAGATTGTTTATGTGCCGAAGCCCCTTGGACAGTTTTTCCTCGGAAAGGCTAAGATAGTGCCTGATAAAGGCATTGCTTACATTGGAATCCCCGCTGTATGCGAAATATCTTGCCGCGCTGCGGAAGAACACAACCATTGGCCATTCCATGTCAAAGGAGCCATAGCAATGCCCAAGTTCACCATTTGAGTCTGGATGCCCAAGCAAATAGCGCAGATTTCGCTCATACAACCCGATTTTGGAGGTGTCGCCAGCCAGTATGCCAACACCAAGCAGTCCATCCAGCAAATAGGCGCTTTGCTCGTATGGCCACCAGGCCTCCTGCGATGGTGTTTCCGCCGCCTCGTCATTATAGACTATGGATGCTAGCTTGATTTTGCCGCAGCCTCCCTCCCACATCGGCGTATTGAACGGGAAGCCCTGCTCTGCAAAATGCGAAGACAGCCCCTTGTTTTGAGTTTCCAGCCACTCCTTCAAAAATCCAACTGGGCGGACTGCACCTGGCCTGCTTCGATGAAATATGCCATAATACATTGCTGTTGCCTATTTGTCGCGTTTTTCGGGTTGCTTGATTTCAATGCTCTGTTGTTCCTGTTTGGCGAAAGCCTCCACATCAGACAATGACACGTTTCCTTCGACCTGCCCATTGTCCAGCGGATTGGCGATGCGGTTTTCCAGGTCGCGGAAAAGACGGCGCAAATCAATGATGCCGCCAATTATGAACCAGAATGTGGTAAAGGTAGCGGCCACCAGCGGCACGCCAAGATACACCAGGAAGAAGTAAGTTCCCCACCATTCGGGTTTCCACGGCGAGAATATGTTCCAGATAACCACCAGCACGAAGGCAATCATGAACTTGTAGATGAAGGAATAGATGAAGACGCTCCAAGTGATGACTTTGTCGCCTTTGGAGAATTCTGGCGTAATGCCGATGATTTTCTTGAACACGTTGCGCCATGTCCACTTGAACTGCGTCTTGTTTTCGCCGTCGGTGTTGTAGATGCCGCGGTGCAGCATGCGGTCCAGGTTGAAAGGCGCCTTGTATGTGACCAGCGAGCCGATGATATACGCCAGCAGGCAGCACATCATGATCAGGAAGTTGATCTCCACGGAGTTGATGGGGAATTTATGGGGCGACATGCGCCAGACAATCCAAGGCTCGAAGGGACCCGAGCACTTGGCCAGGAAGTTGCCAACGGCCACCTCCCACTGGTTTGACACCAGCCAGGGATATATCAGCGAGGCCCATTCACGCTGCAGGAAGATGAAAATCAATGCCAGCACCATGCCTGAAATCAGCGAACTGAACGCGCCAGTTGTGTTGCCGAAGCGGCTGTAGAGGCCGAATATCATCATTGGGCCTGCGCCAATCCACCTGGAGCACATGATGGTGACGAACATGTTCACATAGTCCAGCTGCGCCATGAAGAAGGAGCCCACGAACCAGAACGCGCCGCAGCATACGGCGACTATGCGTATTGCCAGCACATGGTGCTTCATTGAAATGCCCTTCTTCAGGAAAGGCACCACGCAGTCCTGGGTGACGGTCTGTGCTGCGCTGAAGAGGCGTGAATCGTCCGTCGAAAGCATCATAAGCAGAATGAACAGTGCGAACAGCCCCACCATTCCCACGGGCAGCAGATGCCGCAGGGTGACTGGCAGCATCATCTGGTGGTAGAGCGTGAAGTATTCCTGGTAGCGCTTGTTGCCGTTGGGCGTGTCCTTCAGTCCCTCGCGCACCACATCCAGATGTGGCGTGTCCAGGTTCTTCTCGTGTGAAAGAGGCGCGTCCTGCGGGCGTGTGCCGCCTATGATGTGGTCTCTTGGCGGCAGTGCCTCAAGCTCGCTGTTTAGTTTCTCCTGCAATGCCTTGTCATCCACTACGATTTCACGCAGGATCTTGCGGCTCAGGTCGTTGCGCACCTCGCGTGCCTTGCTTGCCATGGACTGGTGGTTCAGCGTGGCGATCACCAGAATGACCAGGAGAATGTACAGCACATTGGAGAACATGGCGCGCCATGTGCCCATGATGCCTGCCATCTTCTGTTCGTGTGGAGAGCGTGCCGCGATGTTTGAACTGGTGCCGAACCAGTTGCCTCTGTTGATGATGGTGCTATAGACGGATACCACCAGGGCGAACATGTTGAAGTCCCTTAGTCCCCTGATGTCGTATGGGTTCAGGAAGCTCTGCCCCACAGCGCGGTCGCTCATCACTGGCACGACCACGCCAGACCAGGAGAATTTGATGATGATGAATATGGTGAAGATGATCAGCAGCGGGTAGCAGAAGAAGCCCTGGATGGTGTCTGTCACCAGCAGGGACAATGCGCCGCCAAGACAGCATATCAGCACGCACAGCGTGATCATTATAAGCGTCAGCACCAGGAAGGTAGGCACTTGTATGCCGAATAGATTGAATGAATACGGCAGGCCGATGTAGTATATCATGAATCGCGCAGCCAGGGCAGGGCACATGCAGTTCGCCAGCAGTTCAGCCACTGAACGCAGCGCCGAGGCGTATATGCGCAATGGGCGGTTGTAGCGCATCTCCAGGAACTGCCCCAGGCTCAGGGACTTGGTCTCGCGGAAACGGTATGTTACGAAGCCTGTCAGGCTGATTACAATGGACAGGGGCATGAGGATGCTGTTCCAGAACGCCATGGCGAAGCCAGTCTTGTAGTGGGCCTCGGTATAGCCGATCAGCGTGATGACCGCCAGACCCTGCGCCACGTCCC
>JAFYGL010000712.1 GCA_017543165.1 Victivallales bacterium
TGTCACCAAGATGGCCGATGTGGGTGCATACGTGGTTGGCAGCCTTAGTGCAAAGATGCCAGGCGGCAATCACAAGCTGGCGCCGCGCCTGAGCCCCAAGAAGAGCATAGAGGGGCTGATTGGCGGCACTGTGTTCTCGGTGGGCACGGCTTTTGCATTGGCGTACATACCCAACTTCATCTGCGTTCACAGAGCAGCGGCTAGCGTTGAAATTACCCGCCATTTCTTCTGCGCTGCGGAGTTGCTTGCAATCGGCGTGCTTGCCTCTGTCATCGGCCTGGTTGGCGACTTGATTGAATCCGCATTGAAACGCGGTGCAGGAATCAAGGATTCAGGGCATATCCCTGGCATCGGCGGCATCCTGGATGTGCTGGACAGCCTGATACCAATTTCACCTTTGTTCTATGCGTATGTCCTCATTAAATTCAACATTTAAACATTGCATCGTTTTAATTGCGCTTGGCTTGGCTGGCTGCTTTGCCACAGGACAATATACCAGGGAGGCTTTCCCACGCGCAGACCAGAAGAACTGGCCTGACGAGGTGGAGGTGGTGGATGTGGTGGTGCGCTGCGTGCGCACCGCGGAATATACCTCAAGCCATACATACGCCGTCCGTGAATATGCCATCTTCCTGCGGCAGACCTACGGCAAGTGCTCCGAAGGCGGGCTGGATGTGGATGCTGGCATCCGTGCCTTGAACTACATCAAGAAGATACACCATGACGCCAAGGGCGGCAAGAAACTGTGGCGCGAGGCAATGGAACTGGCATGCTACGAACACGAGGATGAAAAAAAGAGAATGCCAGGCTTGCCGCCGCCTTTGTCAAAATGAGCGACTTTGAAGAAGCATTTCCAAAGTATCTTGCCCATTGGCTTTGCTCTGAACGCCTGGGCAGGTGTGTGATTGCCAAAAAAGAACTGGCCTCCACCAACACATTGCTTGCGCAAATGGCTGAAAGCGGCATGCAGGAGGGGCTTGTTGTCGTTGCCGATGCGCAGACTGGCGGGATGGGGCGCAATGGGCGCACTTGGTTCTCGCCGCCAGGCAAGAACCTGTATTTTTCATTGCTGCTGCGGCCTGACTGCAATCCAGGCGTGGTGCCGCAACTTGCCATAGTGGCTGCTTTGTCCTTGCATGATGTGGTGTGCCGCCTGTGCCCTGGCAAAAAAGTTGGCGTGAAATGGCCCAATGACCTGCTTTGCGAGGGCGCCAAGCTGAGCGGCATTCTCTGCACAATGTCCTGCACTGGCGCCAATGTTGATTATGCCGTGGTTGGAATCGGCGTGAATGTGAATATGGCCGCCAATGAATTCCCCGAAGATGTAAAGGCAACATCCCTGCAAATCCTGGGCAATGGAACCTGGGACCGCGCCTTTGTGCTGGCGGAATTCCTCAATGCATTTGAAGCGGACTACCATTCCTGGCTGAAGCAGGGAAACCTGGCTTCATTTATTCCGCGCTGGAATGAATGTTCCTGTCTGGAAGGGCAATATGTGGAGGTGGAGCAGGGCAGGGAACTCGTCTCTGGTGTGGTGGAGAGCATTACGGAGGAAGGACATCTGCGGCTTCGCGAGGCAAACGGCAAAATTGCCCTGGCCTACGCAGGTGACGCGCATATCCGCAAACACTAGTTCTGACTGGGACTTTTGAAAGTCCCAGTTAAGATGAAGCCAAACAATGTATTCATCCTTGTACATACATGTACCGTTCTGCGCAGCCAAGTGCGACTACTGCGGCTTCTATTCTGAATGCGATACAGGCGGGTGTCACCAGGCGTATCTGGAACGCCTGTTTGAGGAAATGCGCGATAATTGCGGGCAGTGCGAGCCATTGCGGTCAATATTCATTGGCGGAGGCACTCCCAGCATGCTGTCCACCGTGGAGTGGCGCAGTGTATTTGGTGTCATACGCGAGTGCTTTACACTTGCGCCAGGTTGCGAGATTACAGCCGAGGCAAATCCAGAGAGCCTAAGTGCTGGGCATGTCGAGTGCTGGGCTGAATTGGGCGTCAACAGATGCAGCCTTGGAATACAGGCGTTCAGTGAGAATGACAGGCAACTTATAGGACGGCGTGGCACATTGAATAGGCTGCCGCAGATTGTGCGCGAACTGGATGAGCATGGCATTGTGCGGCGCAACTTCGATTTGATTTTCAATCTGCCAGGGCAGAGCCTGCAAGTTTGGCGGGATGCCTTGCTTCGCGCGGTTGAACTGGGGGCGACGCATGTCTCCACATACGAGTTGATGATAGAGGAGGGCACTCCTTTGGCGAAGCGAGGCTTTGTCGGCGGCGATGACGAGGCATTCCTCCGCCTCTGGGATGAGACGGAGAAGGTCCTGTCCCAGGTTGGACTGCACCGCTACGAGATAAGCAACTTTGCCATGGAAAACGAGGAATGCCGCCACAACCTGGCTGTCTGGAAAGGCGGAACTTATCTTGGCTGCGGACCCGCAGCCTGGTCATTTGACGGCATTGCGCGGCGTGGCAATGCCAGCAATCTTGATGCCTGGCTGAAGCATGCGCCGCAGGAAGTGGATGCGCTGCCAGCCCAGGACCGCGCAGTGGAGATACTGTCATTTGGCCTGCGTCTGGTTAAAGGCTGGCAATGGCGGGAATACCAGCGCATCACAGGCTATGATGCGCGTGAATTGCGCGGTGAGCAATTGGAGGAATACCAGCACCAGGGGCTTGTGACCATGACA
>JAFYGL010000713.1 GCA_017543165.1 Victivallales bacterium
ATTGTTACATCGCTTAACCCTACACAGTTGGGGGCTTTTTCCTCTGCATTGTCCATAGCTTCCTTTAAGTTTGGAATGCCAACTGGAATGAATATAATGATGCATTTTCCGTCAGTGCCTTTAACTCTGCGTTTTGTATCCACCACATGAAGCGTTCTCTTGATGTCAATGTTCTTGGAAGAGGCAACTGTGAAATCACCTATTCTGCTGACACAAGAGCTTAGGCAAATGGTCAAGGCAAGCAATAGCAAAACTTTTTTCATTTTCAATTCTCCCGTTGTTTGTGATTTGTTACATTGCGGGTTCGCCCGCAATGCACGAATTATACTACGTTGTTGTTTTCCAAACGCAACTGTCGCGACAACAGCCCTTCACCCCTTCAGCACGGCAAGCGGCGTAAGGCGAACCAGTGGCTCCACCAGGTCGCGCTCCGCCTCGATCACTGCGTCAATAGGCTTGTATGCCTGTGGCGCCTCGGACAGGTCCAGCCGCCCCTTGGATTTGCCATAGCGGCGGCTTTTCTGCCAACGCTCGCAGACAATGCCCTCCATGGCGGCGTCGCATTCCTCGACAGTCAGATTGTTGCAGGCCGCTGTGCGGCTCATCACACGCCCCGCGCCATGTGAGCAGCTCATGAAGGATTCCTCGTTGCCAAGGCCGCGCACAATGTAGCTTGCAGTGCCCATGGAGCCAGGAATGATGCCTATTTCATCCAGTTTCGCGCTGGTGGCGCCTTTGCGGTGTATGAAGTACATTTCACCGAAATGCTCCTCTCCTGCCGCATAGTTGTGGTGAATGTCAATCTCCTGGAGGAATTCGGTCTCTGGCACGAATTCGGCGAATGTCTCCTTCATGGCACTCATCATGCGGCGGCGGTTTTCCCTTGCATAGCGCAGGCAGAACAGCATGTCGCGGAAATAGTCATGCCCTTCAGGCAACTCGATTGGCAGGAACGCCAGGTCAGGGTCAGGCAGCGCCACATGGAACAAGGCATTGAGTTTCTGCGCCTTGCGGTGGTAGAACTCCTCCACACGCTTTCCCAGATTGCGGCTGCCCGAATGAATCATCAGCCACACGAAGCCCGCATCCGAACGCTGTATTTCAATGAAATGGTTTCCGCCGCCAAGTGTGCCCAGGTTCTTCCTGTCCAGGCCATTTGCAAAGTCATGCACCTGCCCATTGTTGTCCAGATACGATTCAAAGCCGTCCCATTCCTGGTTTTCCTTGTGGGCATTCCCCTCACCCACGGGAATGCGCTCCTTGAGTTTTTCCTGTATCTGGCGCCGAAAGGACATCTCCGCAAGGCGCTCCGCAGGCACATTGGTCTCCACCGCAATCATGCCGCAGCCGATATCCACGCCCACCGCGCTGGGAATGACGGCGCCTTTCGCCGCAACCACGCCGCCTATTGGCATGCCGTAGCCTTCATGGCAGTCTGGCATCAGCGCCACATGGTGGAAAAGCGCAGGATGATGCGCCAGGTTCACAGCCTGTGCCAGAGCGCCTTCCTCTGGCTCTGCACACCAGCTCTTGATTGGTATCTTGTAGCCATTTTCATATTTTACCCAGTTCATTTTTTCACCTCTATCATGTAAGTCCCGTTGTTTAGATTGTCCATTTGCATTTCCACATTGAGGAATTTCCGAATAATCTCGGCATTGGTCTCCGTGTGGAGGCTTGGCGGCATCGTAAGGTATCTGCCGCCCTGCCCCAACGCCATGTAAAGCAGCAGCTGGTCCGCCAGATACAAACCCACCACCGCATTGGAGTTCAGGTACCTCCGCGCCATTTGCACCACACGGCAGGCGACTGCCTTCCGCGAAAGGTCATATTCGCCGCACACGCTGAAAAGTTCCGTGATGTTCCGCCTCTCAAGTTCTAGGAACAGCACATTGCCCGAACCAAGCGCATCCACCTCGCGAATCTCGGTTTTCCACTTGCCATTGCCCATCCTCTCGCTGGCGATACTGACTTCATCCTCCAGAATCTCCTGCCTCA
>JAFYGL010000009.1 GCA_017543165.1 Victivallales bacterium
AACTGGCACGCACAAGCGGCAACAACATGAAGTCAGCGGAAAAGACACTTGCCAACGAGGCGCTCAAAAAGCTTGCGCCTGCAATTGGACCGCGCACTGTGGTCGCGCTGGACTTCGACGGTGTGATTTGCGACAGCGCACGCGAGACTGGAATGTCTGGCTGGAAGGCATGCAGGCGCATCTGGCCCGACCTGTACAAGGGCGAGCTGCCAGGCCACATGGCAATAAAGGCGTTCCGCCGCGTAAGGCCCTTCCTGGAGACTGGCTACCACGCAATACTACTGACAAAGATGCTCCAGGAAAAACTGCCATTCGAGGAATTCGAGCAGAACAGCCAGTTCCACTTTCAGCGAATCATGCAGGAGAACAATCTGGACAAGCAGAAGCTCATTGGGATTTTCGGGGAAACCAGAGACCAGTGGATACGCGAAGACGAAAAAGGATGGCTGGCCGTGCACGATTTCTTTGACGGTGTCCTTGACGCGCTCAACGCCCTGCTGAATCCCACTGCAAAGTCCTCATTCTGACAACCAAGCAGGAACGTTTCGTGCTCGCCGCCCTGAAAAGCCGTGGCGTCGATTTTCCAGAGGAAAACATCTTCGGCCTTGACAGAAAGAGGAAAAAGGAGGAGCACCTCCGCGACATCCTGGCGGAAAATCCAAGAGAACTGCACTTCGTTGAAGATAGACTTGAGACGCTCAGGCGCAGTGAGGCACTGCCTGAACTGGATTGCGTCAAGCTGCACTACGCCACATGGGGCTACGGCACCGCGCTTGACAACCAGATGGCAATGGAGGACACCCGCCTTACGACACACACACTCCCCGACTTCAACAGATGGCTCAGCAACCTCTGACGCCAGTCGCAGCAGTCGCAACTTGCCAAATTTGATTAGCAAATGGGGAAAAAGGGCATACATTATGCCTTGGTTTTTTCTTGCCCTAATCAAAGTAAAACGTTGTCTAACCGAGGAGATTAAAGGATGTCTGATTTCTGCATAGCTGGTTTTGGTGAAGTGATGCTGCGTCTCTGCCCACAGGGGAAATTGCGTTTTGCGCAGAATCTGCCTGGCAACCTGAACGCGACCTTTGGCGGCGGCGAGGCGAATGTATGCGCATCCGTGGCAATGCTCGGCGGCCAAAGCAAATACCTCACCGCCCTGCCAGATAACCCCATAGCAAGGGCATTCGCCTGCCAGCTGCGCGGCATAGGCTCCGACGTGTCAGGCATACTCTTCTCCAAGACGGGGCGCATGGGCATCTATTATGCGGAGCACGGCTCCAACATGCGCGGCTCCAACGTGCTGTATGACAGGGACTACTCCACAATATCGCTGTTGGGTCCCGCGGACTACGACTTCGACGGAATGCTGCAAAGCGTGACGCACCTGCACCTGACAGGCATAACGCCATCCCTTTCCAGAAACGCATTTGAAAGCACGCTGGCGCTGGCCGCCAAGGCAAAGGAAAAGGGCCTGACGGTTTCAGTTGACCTGAACTACCGCAAGAAGCTCTGGAACTGGGAACCAGGCACGGAAAAGAAGGCACTTGCCGGCAGGTGCATGGAGCAGATTGTCAAATATGCGGACATCATCATCGGCAACGAGGAAGACGCATCGGACGTTTTCGGCATAAACGCAAAGAACACTGCCATCGACAAGGGGCAGCTGAACATCGCGGGCTATCAGGAAGTGGCTGCGCTCCTTTCGCAGAAATTCACACAGGCGAAATTCGTTGCAATAACACTGCGCGAAAGCATCTCCGCAGACCACAACAACTGGGGCGGAATGCTCTACGATTGCACGGCGAAGAAGGCTTTCTTCGCGCCGCTTGCGGAAGACGGAAGCTACGAGCCATACCAGATAAAGGACATTGTGGACCGCTTCGGCGGCGGAGACAGCTTCTGCGCGGGACTGCTCTTTGCCCTGAACACACCAGAACTTGCCGCACCAGCGACCGCAATACGCTTCGCCGTGGCGGCAAGCGCGCTGAAGCACACCTTCAGCGGTGACTACAACTACGCATCGCGTTCCGATGTGGAAAACCTTATGAAAGGCTCGGCCTCGGGCAGGGTACAGAGATGAAACAGCAATTCGAGGCATTCATGAAGGAATGCCCCGCAATAGCGATATTGCGGGGCATTACGCCAGACGAGACAGAGGCTGTATGCGACCTTCTCTACAAGGAGGGCATTCGCATACTTGAGATTCCCCTGAACTCGCCTGACGTGTTCACCAGCATAAGGCGTGCGGCAAAGCACTGCGGCGACAGGATGATCGTAGGCGCAGGCACCGTGCTCACGGAGGAGGACGTGCAGAATGTGCGCCAGGCGGGCGGCACGTTCATTGTCTCGCCGAACACGGACGCCGATGTGATAAGGGCCACTAAGGCCGCGGGAATGGTGTCGATTCCAGGATTCTTCACAGCAAGCGAGGGCTTTGTTGCCGTGAAGGCGGGTGCGGACTACCTGAAGCTGTTCCCAGCAATACTCGGGCCAGGCTATGTCAAGGATTTGAAGGCGGTCATAAAAACCCCTATTCTGGCGGTCGGAGGCGTTAATGCGGAGAACATACCCGCTTTCATGAAGGTATGCGCTGGCGTGGGAATCGGCAGTGCCGTCTACAAGCCAGGCAAGACCCTGGATGAGATTGCAGCTGCGGCGCATGGAATAGTGAAAGCGGTTTCAGGCAACAACTAAAGGAGAAATCTGATATGAAGACTTGCAGCGTTGGCGAATACAAGAATTGCATTGAACTCAAAAGCGGAAAATTCAGGATTGCCGTCACGCAGGACTTCGGCCCCAGGGTGCTTGGCGGATGGATCGACGGAAGCGAGAACATATTCAGGGTGCTGCCGCCAAAGCCGATGAAAAGCGTTGACACGGGCTTCACACTCTACGGCGGCCACAGGCTCTGGCATTCGCCAGAGGTGGCGCCACGCACATACGCGCCTGACAATGCGCCAGTCAAAGTCACAAACACCGACGAGGGACTGGTATTCGAAAACGACCCCGAGGCACTGACGGGCCTCCAGAAGAAAATCACCATCAGCAAGGGGGACAAGGACTGCTTTGTGCTGAACCACGAAATCACCAACTGCGGGCAGTGGACAGTCACAATGGCACCCTGGGCACTCACGATCATGGCGCCGGGCGGCGTGGCCGTGATACCGCAGGGACGTGAT
>JAFYGL010000714.1 GCA_017543165.1 Victivallales bacterium
CGACGTGGAGGCCTTCGCCAAAAAGGAACAACAGAGCAAAGAGCAAGACAAGGAAATCAAGCAGCCAGAAAAAGATGATAAATAAGTAGCATCTTCAACGCGGAGGCGCAGAGTCGTTTGTTCTCCATGAGGGCCGCCAGTTGTGCGCCCTGCGACAGTCCGTAGTAGCGACGGCGTCCTCGCCGTCGCGCCAGTTGCGCATGGAGAAAAAGCGGCGGCGTGCGTAGCATGACGGCAAGAGTGAATGATTCAACGTCGCGATGCTGTTGCTTCTCCATACGCAACTGGCGCGACGGCGAGGACGCCGTCGCTACTACGGACTGTCGCAGGGCGCACAACTGGCGGGCGTTAAATGAGGGTGCAGTGCAGTTCCTGGCGTGCATTGTCCCAGGTGGCGGTAAGTGTTTTTCCGTTGCAGACGACATCCTTGGGGCCATTGGGCAATGCAAGCACCAGTTCCCATTCCTTGACCTCGGACTTGGGGGCGAAGTCGATGTTGACGGCGATGTTTTCGCCCTGGTCCTGCAATGTGATGTTTGTCAATGCGAAGTCGCCTTCAAGATACTTGAATGAAACGCCGTCGTCCTCATAGAGTTGGAACGAAGTTTCCTGTGTTGACGGGAACAGGTAGAGTTGTATCTTGGACAGTGGGATTTCGTGCCTGTATTGCATGATTGGTCCGAATGGAATGATAGCACCTTCCCGTATGAAGAGCGCACCGCCCCTGTCTTCAGGCCAATTGTAGTCTATTGTGCGCCCGCCTTCAATGAACTGGCCAGTCCAGTAGTCTTTCCACATGCCCTTTGGCAGATATATCTCGTGCTTGTAGATTGCCACCAGCAGGTCCCTGCCCAGCAGGTATTCGCTGAGCACCTCCCTGCAGTTTTTGTCATCCTGGTATTCGAGGATAAGCGGGCGCATAAGCGGCTCTGCTGTATGTGTGGAGGCGTATGCGTTGCTGTATATGTATGGAATGAGTTGTGAGCGCAGGTTTGCATAGTATTTGTGCATTGCCAGGAGTTTGTCGCCTTGCACCCATGGCATCCTGAAATAGGTCCAACTGTTGATCTGGCTCCAGGGCTGGAGATAGCCGAAGTGAATGCCTTCTGGCTGCATTACCTCCATGTCGTTGGTGGCCCAGCAATGCCCCAGCATGGCGGTGTTGAGCATGGCGCCCAGCGTGTCCAGCCTGCCGCCCGTGTCGCCAGTCCAGGTGCCGCACCAGCTTTGAAAGCCAACCCAGCCCGAGACCGTGAAAACCACAGGCCTGCGATTTGTGTGCTGGGCAAAGCCCTCCCACATCTGGCGAGAATACAGCATTGGATAGAGGTTGTGCATCTCCAGGTCGGTCATGCCATTGCCGTAGAGCCTGTCAGGATGCGTGCAGACCTGCCATGCGCCGTCCTGCTTGAAGAAGTCCGCACCCCAGTCCACGAATTTCTTGAGGTGTTCGAACCATGGCTCGTCCTTTCTGGTGATTTTGTCCATGTACTGTGGCTCGGTGAAATGCAGGTCCAATTCCGCCAGTTCGTCAAACGCAGGGCCTGGCTTGTCTTCCTCGTCCTTTGCCTCTGCGGCGATTTTGCGTTCCTCCTCGTAGGACAAGTCGTAGTCGTTACACATCCACAGTTCAAGATGGAAGCCCATTCGTTGCAGTGCTTTGATGAATGTATGCACTCCCTTCTTCTGCCAGTCAGGCAGCGGGAAGCGCTCCTTGCTCCAGTCCTTGTCCAGCGTTTTGTCGTATTTCACATCCATCCAGCCTGGCTCCAGGCCAATCAAGTCACAGGGTATCTTTTCCCTGCGGAAATTCACTGCGTCGTTGATTGCCTCAGCGTCATTCGCCTGCGTGCGGCAAATATACCACAAGCCGAAGGACCATTCAGGCGGAAGTTTCGGGCGTCCCGTCAGGTCTGTGTATTTGCGTATTCCGTCCTTGAATGTGTCATTGCGAATCAGGTAGAAGTCCAGCACGGCTCGTTCGTCCTTCCAGGAGAACGTGTCCTTTTCAGCCTCGCACATATCGAACACGACGCAGTGCGTGGAGTTCACAAGCACGCTGTAGCCTTTGGTTGACATGAAGAATGGCACTGGCAGGTATGAGGCCACATTTGAAACCCAGCATATCGCCTTGTGCCCGCGGTGATAGAGGCGTTTGCGCGTAAGGTCGCCGAAGCCAACCCAGTCCTCATCCTCCTGTGCCTTGAATGAGACGTATGCCGCCTTCTTCGTCAGTTTTATGGATGTCATTTCAAGGAGCGTGTCTCCTGTTGCGTTCTTTATGTTGAGCAATGCATTGTCATCGCAGGAAAGAGCCAGTTCCGCACTGCTCCAGCCATGGGGACTTTGCTGGATTGCCCCTGCCTCGTCAGGCTCCGTGATGAAGTGATACCTGTTCAAGGCGGAATCGCTGTATTCGCCTTTGCCAGGATATATCTGCACCCTGACGATGGCATCCGTAAGGAACTTCACAGCTACGTTGTAGCCACACGCTGTAGTTGTTGTGTAAGTTGTCATTTTTCTGTTTTTTATGTGGGCGCCGCCTCGGCGCCCACATTTTAGAATTCTGATTTCAGCAGGTGGATTTTATTTGTCATGATTCCAGTTGCCCCCATTGCCAGGAGGGACTTGGCCTCGTCGATGTCATCGGAGAAAAAGACATTGTCCCGCAATTGCAGTTGCTTGATGCAGTCAAAACTTTCCTGCGTGACATATTTGCTGACTGGCTGCACGAAACGGCAATGGTATTTCTCCTTGCAGAGATGCAGTTTTTCAGGCATGGCACATTCCCGCATGGGAGGCGTCACGCACATCTCGATTGCTGGATATAGGCTCATTATCAGGTCGGCTTGTGGAGAGCAGACAGTAAGATATGCGTGGTCGAACATGTTGAATTGCACAAAGAGTTCGCATATTTTCCGAATGACGCCTTCATCATCCACATCGCCATGCAGCTGTATGTTCATGTTTGCGCAGTTGTGGAATGCCTCCAGCATTTCCTGGAATGTGGGGATTGTCACATTCTCGTATGCAGGTGCGGTCCGCCTCTGGTCCTGAAGCCAATAAGAGAAGTTGAGTTGCTTGAGTTCCGCCAGAGAAAAGTCCTTTGGATAGCCCTTGCCGTTGCTTGTCCTGTCAATGGTTCGGTCATGTAGAATCACGGGGACGCCGTCCTTGGAACTGGTGACATCGAATTCAATCATGTCGGCGCCAGCCTCCAATGCCTTCTCCATAGCCAGAATCGTGTTTTCAGGAAACTCGTATGAAGCGCCCCTGTGCGCCGTGAGCATCACATGTTCAGGATGCTCGTAATACCAGGTGAGTGTGTTGATTGACATGTTTTGCTTACCCCGTTTTTATAAACTCAAGGCAAAACTAGCATAATAAAGCCATTTTTCAATTTTTTGCATACAATTATTCATTGGATTTTTTTCTTCACAGTCCACTGTCCACTGTCCACAGTCCACTGTCCACAGTCCACTGTCCACAGTCCACATTTTTTTTGCATGGTGTAACTTTTAAACTTGGTAATTGCGTATAACTTAAAGAGATTTCAACACAATGGAGGTTATCATGGGCATATTTGAGATTGGAGCTGCGGCAAAGAAGGCGTCAATACAGTTGGCGGCCATGTCGAGCGAGGCAAAGAACAGTGCATTGGCGGCAATAGCACAGGCATTGGAGGACAACGCGGCGGCGATATTCGCCGCAAACAAGCAGGATTTGGAGGAGGCGGCGGGGCTGCCCGCGCCTGTGGTGAAGAGGCTGACTTTTGACGAGAAGAAATTGGCGGATGTGCTGGCTGGCATAAAGAGTCTGATTTCCCTGCCAGAGCCAGTGGGCGTCGTCCAGAAGGCGACATTGCTGGATGACGGGCTGGAACTGCGCCGCATATCCTGCCCCATCGGCGTGATTGGCATGGTGTTCGAGGCGCGTCCCGATGCGCTGGTGCAAATCGCCACGCTTTGCCTCAAGAGCGGAAATGCAGTCATGCTGAAGGGCGGCAAGGAGGCACGCCGTACAAATGCCGAACTTGCGGCAACATTGACAAAGGCAGTGCCAGAACCCGCAGGATGGCTTAACAATCTGGAGACCAGGGACGAGGTAAAGGAGATGCTGTCCCTCTCGCAATTCATCGACCTTATTATCCCCCGCGGCTCCAATGCGTTCGTGCAGTACATAATGGCGAACACCAGCATTCCTGTAATGGGACATGCTGACGGCATCTGCCACGTCTATGTGGATGCAAAGGCCGACGTGGACATGGCGGTTAAAATCATCGTGGATTCCAAGACGCAGTATGTTTCCGTATGCAATGCTACGGAGACGCTGCTGGTCCACAAGGACATAGCCGCCGCATTCCTGCCCAAGGCCGCCGCCGCGCTGAAGGCGAAGAAAGTGCGTCTGCTAGGCTGCCCTGTCGCCCGTCAATATGCGGAAATGGAGGAGGCCACCGAGCAGGACTGGTCCACCGAATATCTGGATTATATATTGTCAATCAAGGTGGTCGATTCCATAGACGAGGCGATTGAGCACATCAACAAATATGGCTCAGGTCATACGGACTGCATTGTCACCAACGATGCCGCAGCCGCGCAGCATTTCACTTCGCTGATAAAGTCGGCGGATGCGTTCTGGAACTGCAGCACCCGATTCAGCGACGGCTACCGCTACGGGCTGGGCGCCGAGGTCGGCATCAGCACAGGCAAACTGCACGCCCGCGGCCCAGTGGGGCTGGAGGGGCTTTGCACATACAAGTGGCTCCTGACAGGGCACGGCGACATTGTGGCGGACTACGCCTCAGGCGCAAAGACCTTCAAGCACACACCTATTTTGTGATATTTAATGTGGGCGCCGTTTTGGGTGTGGGCGCCGAGGCGGTGCCCACTCAGGTTGTCCTGGCAAGAACAACGCCAAGAGCATTACAATAATTCTATATTTGTGTTTCCGCTAAGGCAACCTGTGTGGGCGCCGCCTCGGCGCCCACACAAAAACAACAGAAAACTACTATGAAAATACTGCATATTGGAGATATACATCTAGGCTGCAAACTGGCCAATATTGAACGCAATGACGAGATAAAGAAGGTTTTTGATTTTTTGATTGAGACCATACGCCTGAAAGGCATAGAGGCAGTCCTGCTGGCGGGCGACGTATTTGACAATGGCGCGCCAAGAAGCGATACCCAGGCGTTGTATTATCGTTTTCTGTTGCAAATGCAGCAGGCTGGATGCCGTCAGATTATCGTAATTGCAGGCAACCATGACAAGGCAGAATTCCTGGAAGCACCAAGTGGCTTGCTGAAAGAACTCAACATACACGTGCTGGGCACTGTGGAACAGGACAATCTGGAGCGGGAAGTGATAAGGCTTGGCAGGGAAGAGGCCCCTGCCGCGTATGTCTGCGCCGTGCCGTATCTGCGCAGTTCCGATGTAAGGAGGGAAATACAGGAAGGCGAAAGCAGCGAGAGCAAATCACTGGCGTATAAAAACGGCGTAAAAGAGCATTACCGCAAGGTATTTGCCATAGCGGACAGGATGCGGGCAGGACGCCCAATTCCCATTATTGGCATGGGTCATTTGCATGCACTGGGCGGTTCCTTTGGCAAGAATGATGAAAGGAATGTGGTCGGTGCCTTGGATGGGGTGGACTTGAAGGAATTTGGCACTGATTTTGACTATATGGCATTGGGCCATATACACAGGCCACAGTGCGTCGCTGGCAATGCCAAATGGTGCTATGCAGGCTCTGTCCTGCCCATGAGTTTCCAGGAGAACATGTATGCAACCCAGGCGATAATCCTGGATACGGAGGATATGGAGCATCCCCAAGGCCTGGAATATCCAGAAGAATGCTTCCACAGGATGCAGATTGTAAAGGGGGACATGCCTGAACTGGAGAGGCAGCTGGATGAGTTGAAGGATGAGGACGTCTGGGTGAAGGCTGTCTATACTGGTGAGGAGGTGCTTCCCAACTGGGCGATTGATCTGCGCCTGAAATTCAAGGACAACAAGATGCTCATTCTGGACACAGATGTGCAACGGAACGCCCCGATGACGCCCTCTGGACCAGGAAATGAGGGCAAGGATGACAACGAGGGTGACGAGCCGCCAAGCAGTCTTTCCCAAATGACGCCAGAGCAGGTGTTTTTGAATGAGCTGGATTCAAGGGGAGAGGTCACTGGCGAGGAGCAAAAGCAGGAATTGCTGCGCTTGTACAGGCAGGCACAGGGGGTAGTGCAGGATCCAAGCCAGCGCACGGAGGCGGCTGCGCAGCAAAAGAGGGGCACGTTCAGGTTCTTGCGGCTTTACATCAGGAATGTTAATTCACTGTATGGCGAGCATCTGATTGACTTTACCCAGTTCAAGGACGGCATCTTTCTTATCAGCGGTCCCACAGGCGCAGGAAAGACCAGCATTTTGGATGCGATATGCCTGGCCTTGTATGGAGAAACACCACGTGCGGGGGATATGACAGCCAGTAATGGCAGCCCCATCAGCGAGGGGCAGAACACCATGCAGGCGGAATTGAAATTCAGCATTGGTGCCGACGAATACTTGGCAAGCTTTGAACACAACAGGACAAAGGATGCAAAAAAGCAATTTAGGCAGCCTTCTCACATGCTCTACAAGAACGGCGTGCAAATGGATTGCAAGTCCAGCGAGGTTTCCAAGGAGATAGAAGCCCTGCTTGGCATGAATATGCAGCAGTTCACACGTTGCGTGTTGCTGGCACAAGGCAGTTTTGATGCGTTCCTGAAGGAGAATGCCACCAATCGCGCCAACATACTAACAAAAATCACGGGTACTGAAATCTACACTCGGATTGGCATCAAGATAAACGAGTGCTTCAAGACGGCAAAAGAGGACTACGAGGCGGCAAATAATCTATTGGAGGGCATCAAACTGCTTTCAGGCGAGGAAGTCGCCGCTTTGAAGCAGGAATTATCCTCGGTTTCCCTGCAAATGGAAAGCATTGAAAAGCAGTTGAAGGGAAGCACCGCAGTGGAGAATCTCTTCAATGAGCAGGAGAATCTGCGGCAGGAGGTGTATAATGGCGAAGTTGCCTTTGCCAGTGCGCTGGGCAGGAAAATCGTGGCGTTGCCAAAACTCAAGGTGGTGGCGGAGGCGCAACGTGCCCAAAATTGCCAGAGCGCATATTATGAATTGCAGAGCGGGCGTGCTGCATGTACGGATTGTGAACGTTTATGCGATAGGCTAAATGTTGCCCGGGCAGGCTTCGAGGCAAATCTAGGCAAGGCACGGGTTGAACAGGCGGACGCGACAAAGGCATACGATGAAAGGCGTAACTACCTTGAGGGGCAAAGAGCTGTCTTCAATGAAACCAGGACTTTGGATGCTCTGATTGCCGAGGGGAAAAGGCAATTGACAGCAGCGAATGCTGCCTTGGCAAAGGCTCTTGGGGAACAACAGAAGGAGGACATTGCCTTCAAGTCAAAAGAAGAGGACTGGCTGGCGCAGGCTGGTCTGGCCGAAAAGGCGAGGAAATATGTTGAAGAGCATCCAGGCGATGACAGGCTGGCATTGCAGCAGGAGGCCTGGATATTGAAGTTCCAGCAGCTGGCAAAGGATGAGGAGGGTCTTGGGAAGAATGACAGGAAATTGCGCCAAGATGAGAAAAAACTCAATGAGGACAAGAAGAAATTGGAGCAATTGCTGAACGCATTGACTGCGCTTCAGGAGAAAATCAATGCAAAAGTGGCCGAGAAAAAGGAATTGGAAGGGCGCGTAAAATCATTGCTGGGGGACAGGACACTGGATGATATCAGGAATGCACTCCATGCAGCGCAGACTTTGTACGATTTCTTCAAGGACAGGAAGCAGAGAGGAGCCTTGCTGGTGCCAGGCGAAGCATGTCCCCTGTGCGGTTCCACTTCGCATCCATATTGCGAGGGGCTTGAGCCGCCAAGCCCAGCCGCATATAATATGGAGGCACAGGAATTGCGGAAGTGTCTTGATGAGGCAGCCGCCTGCCAGGGAAAAATCACCGCGTTGGATAAGGATATTCAGCCCTTGGAAACACAGAAGGCGGCGAACCAGGCAATATATGAAACCAATGAAGCTGGCTTGGCAGTGCGGGAGGGGGAAATAAGCAGGGGCAGGCTGGGCTTGGAAGAGGAAAGAGCCTCTTTGGAAAAGCAGTCCTCGTCCTTGACAGGGGAATTGTCCTCGCTTTTGCAGGTGGATTTTGCGGGGCGTGAAAAGTTGCTGGATGAGCTGGACAGGCGCATTAAGGAATTTGAGGCCGCAAAGAAGGACTTGTCCCTCCTTGAGCAAAAGCAGAATGAATATGAAAATGCCAGGTCTGCGCATGTCGCGAGTGCAGAGCATTTCAGCGCAAATGTCGCGAACAAGAAAAACGAGGTTTCAAAATTGTCAGGCGAGCTTGCTTCAAACACAAAACAGCGCCA
>JAFYGL010000071.1 GCA_017543165.1 Victivallales bacterium
ATACAAGGGCAAAACCCTGGCCTCGTCAGAGCCTGATTTCAAGGCCAAGGTCGTGAGTGTGGACATTTTCGCAGAAACAATAAGCCTGGACAAAGAAGTTCCCCAAAATATGGCGGGGCGCATGTTCCGTGTCGGAAACTATGCCTACATTGCAGAGCGCATCGAGGGCAAAACAATCGCACTACGCGACCAAAGCACCATACGAGGACGCTTCCGCCTGCTTGAATACAAAAACAAATCCCGCAAAGAGGGCATTCCCCGCCCTGGCATCTCCCTGGCAGTTCCTGGCATGTCACTATATGACGGCAACGGGAAATACGTCTCAAAACTCGACATTAACAAGGGGGCGATAAAAGCGGAAAAAGAACTGGAACTCAACAAGGACTACTGGGTCTCCGAATGCGGAAACGGAGACGAAGCCATATTCCCCAATTCCGCCAGAACCTTCTAACGCAGAGGCACTTCAATATTTATCCACGGATTTCCACAGATTTTCACGGATTTCATTTCTGCAAAACCATACAAAAATCAGTGAAAATCTGTGTCAATCTGTGGATTAACATTTCATCTTCTGTCCGCCAGGATGGCCTTGGCATTTTCAGAGGCGATTTTCCGCTTGTCGGCCTCGGAGAGGCTGCATCCTATGATTCGCCCGAACTGCTGTGCCATGCTGTAGAAGTTGCAGTCGCTGCCCCAAACTATGCGTTCCGCGCCAACGCCAGCAGCCAGATATTCGATGGAACCAACTGGCGCAAAACTTGTACAGAGTTCCAGGCGGATATTCGGGGCTTTTTTCGCAAAGGCGATATACTCGTCCCATTTGGTGGCCGTGCTATGTCCCAACAGTATGTAGGCATTGGGAGCCTTCATTGCAATAATGCATATCTCATCGAAAACCTGGGGTGCCCCCCAAGTATGGAAGAGCATTGGCAGGTGGTGCTTGTCCGCCAGTTCCCATGCAGGTTCGTAGGCTGGGTCGTCATACGCGAAACCGTTGCTGTTGTGGAATTTAAAACCAGTGAAGCCCTGCCCTACTCTCCTGGCCGCCTCGGAAGCCACAAAATCCTTGCTTTTGGGGAACATTGAGGCATAGCCAAGAATCCTGCCAGGAAACGCGGTCATTGCCTCGTAAACCTGGTCGTTGCCCCATGTCACATCCCACGACATGCACTGCATGTGGCTGACGACGGTGCTCCTTACGCCAAGGCGGTCCATCACCGCCACTTGCGAGGACACGTCCAGGTCGGGAATGGCATGGCTGTAGCGTCCGACATGGGCATGCATGTCAATGGCCTCAAACGGAAATGGAAGCCCCTTGTGAAGACGTTCAATATCATTCATTTGCGCACCCCCTTCATAAGTTTCTTGAAATTGCCAGAGGCAATCTTTGTGATGTCAGCCTTGTCCAGTCCAGAATACATGAGTTCGCTCATGGCGGCGCATGGCTCTGATGCGGGGAGACCGCTGCCGAAAAGCAGCCTGTCAACCCCAATTTTCTCTGCTATCAAGAGGAAGCCTGCATGGAAATTGAAATTGCTGCCGATGGAGAGATAGATGTTGGGGAATTCCTGCATCAACGGAATGTAGGTGCGGAGAGCGCGGTAGTTCAACTCCGCATAGATGAAGTTTGTTTCAGGGAAGGTCCCCGCAAGCCGTGCCAGCTGCGCCACTGGAATGAGCCGCTCAGTCGTGTATGCGGGAAGTTTGTGCCGTCCCAGGGCCTCCAGTATGTCCCTGCATGCCCAGGGTTCCGCTGTCCAGTAGTCTGGTCCAGGACGAAGCACTGCCGCGCCCGCGCCTGCCGCGATTGCCGCCTGGACCTGGTATTCTGCACCGCCAAGGTCACCGACTGCATCGGGTGCCACCACTGGGCATGGTATCAACCCATCGTTAGCCTTGCATTGCGCGTAGAGAAATGCATTGGAATGCACCAGGTCAAAATCACTGGCATCGGGTATGATTCGCGCCAATGCGCGCGCGATTTTCGCCTGTTTCAATTTTTCAGCAAGAGAACTGGCCGCGTAAATCTCGCGCCTGCCAGGTGTGAACCCGCCGAATCCCGTCTGAACATCAATGAAATCCATTTGCTACCTTCTTGTTAAAAA
>JAFYGL010000072.1 GCA_017543165.1 Victivallales bacterium
CTGGCACATCATAGAAGTCCTTGCTCCAAGATTTGCCATTGTCATCGCTGTAGCGAAACACATAATGCCCCAGAGAATCCACCCTGTCAAAGGAACCAGATTTGTCGTGGAAGGGCACCTCCCGCACATTGTCCGTATTGCGGTCATAGAATATGTATATCCTTCCATTGTCTGCCTTTAGCATGACGGCATAGCTGTTTTCTGGTGCGTCAGGCGCCTCCAGGCGAACCTCTTTTTCCCAGGTGCGGCCCTGGTCCGTGCTGCGGAATGTGGCCACATGCTGGTCGCTGCTGCCTTCAATCTGGCCCGAGAGTGTGACGCAGCAAAGCCAGTCACCGTCATCGGTGAGCACCACGTATGGCTGATCTGCGTAGCCTTCGCCTACTATCAAGTTGCCTTCCCTTATGTTTCTCCAATCAGACATTTTGGTTTCCCTTATTTGTTGAAAATTATCCTTGCTGAAAGTGGCTCAATGCTAATTTTCTCATCATTTACGGTTATGTCCTGTTGCCAGGGCAGGTAATTTACCAGAACCTGGGCGTATTTTCCACTTGGCGTGGTCCAGGCAGAGGTGAGTACACTGTCAAAAGTCATGCATCTGGCCTTGTGTTGTATGTCATATTTTTCGCATTGCACGGTCAGGCGTGGACGCTGCATGCGCCCATACAGGAAGATTTCGGGGTGCTGGCGGCGCAGGGCATTCAGGTTGCGGCACAAGGCCAGGATACTGCCTTGCTCTGGCGGCTTGATTGACCAGTCACCGTCATTGCCCCAGTCAACAAGGCCGTCTTCCCGCATGGGAATGGAAAGCATGTCGCCTTTGATGAAGCAATATGCCATTCTGAAAAGCAAGTCATGCGGGGATTTGTCGTGGTCGATGCATTGCGTGAAATGCACTTGGTTTCCCATGAAGTTGGTGGTGTACTGGTGGAATACGTAGTTGTATGCAGGCACTGGGTATTCGGCAAAGTAAAGTGAGCTGCGCAGGTCGTTGAATGGAAGCTCGCGCACAAAGCATTCTGCCGCCGCCCCCTCTGTGCCCAGGAGCATGTCGCTGCCAGTAGTGTGAATTGCCTTGTTGAGTTCTTCAAGCAGGGAGAGCATGCTGACCGTTGACCATTGCCCTGGTATTGAGGGATGCCCATGTTCAGTGTTGTAGCAAAGGTAGTTGCAGCAGCCCAGGTTCTGGTCAAAGTATTGCAGAAAGTCTATTCCTGCCTTGGCCATGGCGAGAATCTGTTCCCGTATCACGTTGCGGCAATAAGCAGTTTCCGTGCACATATAGTGTCCAGTGCGGATGCCGCCCATTTCATTTATGCAGAGTGTGCCGTCTGGATATGTGCACATTGCCTTGTCCAGATGTTTTTCGCGGAATTCGCCCGTGGCGTCATAGTTGTTTGTGTAGCTTTTCAGTGTGTATGCTGTGCCAGAACCGTAAAGCCCCAGAAGGTGCCCTCTGGAGTGTAGGGCCTCCTTGAAGTCCTGCATAGCCTTTTCACCGCCTAGTGGCGGCCATATTTCAGGCGGCAGCCATGGGCCGTTCTTGTCCCAGCGCATAAGCAATGCCATGATTGTGCTTTGCAGTGCCTCTGCCATCTTCTCCACGTAGGGCAGGCCGTTCATGTAGGGGAAATACTGGTTTGGTTCTGCTTTTATGGTGCCGTCACCGCAGACTGGATAGATGAGCGTGATGGGTGATTTTTCAGCCCAGCTTGGGAAATGTGTATGATTTTTCAAATCAAGGGCTTTTTCCACCCAGTTGCGGTATATCTCGCATGGCTCTATCCAGTCACCCTGGAAGCCAGCCAGCACATAGGGGAATTGGCACTCATAGCAGTTCTCCGCACCACCGCAGAATGTCTCCAGCCCTAGGCGCAGCCCTGTGTCCGAAACACCTGAATACGAGATTTGCTTTGGAGCGCAGGTGGCATCGTGGGCGGCGAAGTACACGCCATAGCCGTCCTCGTCCCAATGCGCCATGAACTGCATTTGGCAGCGTCCTGGATAGTTGTCGATGTAGTATTCTGGGTGTCGTATGTCTGGCGGCACGTACTTGTGTTTTTCTGGGTGGTAGATTATGCCGCCCTCGCTGCGTGGATGCAGAAGCTGGCCTGCTGCTGAAAGATGCACCACTGGAATATCCGATGTTTCCAGCCTCCAGCCAGCAGGGAAGCCCCTGCCGCTCCAGTGCAGGGCGATGGCATTGTCTGGCAGCGAGGCAAGCCGTATTGCCACTTCCAGCGAGGAAAATTCCCTGTGGCCACGGAAATGTAGCGCGTCATCTTTATACGCAACTTCATTGAAATCATTCCCGCCGATGTAGCGGAGCGTACCGTCTGGCAGCCTGAAGCCCAACTTGAATGCCTCTGGACTTTCCAGAAGCACCTGCCTGCCACAATATGTTCCTTCCGCAATTGCGCCATCCTCGGGCGCAAAACGCAAGGAGAAATCACCCGATGTGAAAATCCATTCCATATATACTTTTTATGTGTGCCCGAAGCGTGGGCGCAGAGGCGCAGAGAGCTGCGCCTCTGCGTTAATGAGGAACGCTGAACAGTTAGAATCTGCGATAATCTGTGGAAATCTGTGGATGAAATTTATTGTGCCTGCTCCACGATGAAGCCGTAGGTCTGGCCTGCATGGACTTGCCATTTTTCGCCTGATTTGACAATGCCCTTGAATGGCCCGATGATGGCGCGAAGCTGTTTGCCTTCAGGCAGCGAAAGTGAGCGGTCGCCACTGGATTTTGCCTGGATGAAGTACATGTCGTTGCCAATCCATGCAGGGTCATCTGCGCCGCAGTCATAGACGAATACGCCTGCCTTCTTTGCAATCTGGCGGTACAGCCAGTTGGGCAGCTCGGGCAAAGTGCTGAAGTAATGCTGGACGCCCTCGGACTTCTTGCCCAC
>JAFYGL010000715.1 GCA_017543165.1 Victivallales bacterium
ACTGCGCCCAACCTCGCGGTTGTCCGCATCCGACAGCGTCATCTCGCAGCGCAAGGCGCATCCTGCAAAGCCATCAGGCGTCCATTTGCGGACGAAAACAGAAGCCTCGACATTCTCGCCTGGACGGTATATGCCGCGCTCCGTATAGATGAACGCCTGCATTTCAGAAAAAGCCTTGCCTTCGTTATGGTACTCGGCATTCGACAAGGTGCTCGCCTCGTCAAGCATGAGTATTGAGATGTCATTGTCCTTCTCCGCCGTGACAAAGAATCCGCCTTTCCTCAATGTTCTGGCAACGCCCGAATAGTCTATCAATGCCACACCGTCCTTGCCGCTGATTGCCTCGCCAAGCAGGACACGCTTGTCAGTGTAGGCGCAGACTTTAACGCCCTCGACTGGCCCGAGCTCATCCAGGCTGCGGACAAACACAGCCAGGCTCTGTCCATACGCGCCGTTTGTTACGGACAAACCCATATTGCTAAGCGTGAGCTCCAATGTCCTGCGTCCATTGACCCTCCACCAATATACATCACTGGCATTGCTGCTTTTACCGAACGACAGCGCCAGCCTGTACATTCCTGGCTCTGCGTCCTTCAGCATATCGGCGATGTCAATTGTCATCTTCTCCTTGCGCTTCATGCAGGATTTGACCTCAAAGGATCTTTCAGCGAGCTCCAGCATGGCCTCGTCTGCGCTGCCGTAATACGACTTTGCCTTGAAAACGCCAGCCACATCCATATTGCCGCGTGGAATCTTGTACAGGGTCACCGTCACATTGTCAAGGCCAAAGACTTCCAGCGCCACGGGGCTGCTTGCAACCTGGCCCTTGCTAATTGTCACAGGGTAGTACTTTCCTGCCTCGGAAAAGCCCAGATATGGAGATGGCTTTTCAGTCTTCACCACAAATGCGCTCCGAGTATCCGTTTTTCCCTTATGCGTGGGCATTCCCTCAGGCAGCGCCACAAGATATTCGGTGCCGCATTGAAAGCGTCCCTCTATTGAGATTCTCTCTCTTTTGACTTGTATTCTGCTGATTTGCGCGGGAGGCTCAACAGTGATTCTTCCAATCAGTTCATCGGATTTGCATTCCGCCAGCCCTTCTACTGAGGCACGCAGTTCGGAACAATACGCATATCCCTCTTCATCGAATTTTGTATTGCTGTCGATAAACTTGAATTTTATCTTGTTGACACCAGTCAAGGCATCCTTTTCAGATGCGTTTGGCTCTGGTGTCAGAAGAGGAATCGCAGGGATTCCATTTTGGGGTGAATTCTCATCCTGCCTTGCAGGCTCGTCGCCTGGAGCGGCTTTTTCCTGCAGGAGCTGGGATATCAGCCTCTTCTGGACTACATTCCCCAAAAACGAGATGGCCAGCAATACAACAAGCCCGCCAATCAGACCATACAAAACAATTTTCCCTTTCATTCTCTTGCCTCCTGATTTTTATTATTCCATTGAGAATTTAACGTCGCAAAGTTATAACGCTCCTTGCCAGGACACTATTTGCACAGAAAAACAAAAAAACTCCGCCTTCAACGCATCCCAACAAAGGTGATCACTGCATCTAGGCGCATAAAAAAATGTCGTAAGCACTTGCAAAATGGAAATTTCATTGTTACAATTATGGCAAAGAGGCAAATGAATTCAATAGACACCCCATAGGATGACACATTTATGAAAAGACATTTCACTTTGATTGAGTTGCTTGTCGTGATAGCGATAATCGCAATATTGGCGGCCATGCTGCTCCCCGCCTTGAGCAAGGCACGAGAGAAGGCGAGAATCATCACATGCAGCAACAATCTCAAGGGATTCGGCACGTATGATGCGTTCTACCAGGACGACTTCGAGGACTGGATAATGCCGGCAAACAGCTATGTGAGCGGCGGTTCAAGCGGCCATTGGATAAACCTGTGCACAAGACTTAACTATTGGACCATCAGCTTCACGGCAGATGCCTCTGGAATGAAAAGCGCACCCTTCCTGGTCTGCCCGTCAGAGGAGAAGCCATGGGGCAGCTACAACAGCAGCCTTTTCACATACAGCCACTATATGCGCAACACAGTCTGCGGCATGATAATGTATTTCAAGGCAAATGAAGCCACTCTTGGCTCCAACAAATCATACATCAATCAGCGCAGGATGAAAAAGAATTCCGAATTGAACGCCCCTTCCAAGGCAATGTTCTTTTCAGACAGCTCCATGCTGAACACCTATTGTTCAACATGGCTGACCTATTTCAATTCCTGCGGCAGGCACAACAACGGTTATTGCACAAACCCGACATCCAAGGGACAGTTGATCTACGAAAATGGCTCGGCAAACTTCATGTTCGGCGACGGGCACGTCGAAAACATCAATCCAAAGAGCCGCACAGACATCAACGCCGGCTTCAACATAACTGCTGGCTGGTAGGCATTCAGCATCCTAGTGTCAAATTGAAAAAGTCTTTTGCGTTTTGACACCGCCTTGTGCGTCCTTTTGCTGCGATTTGTTTCTTGCGCACGCTTGTGCGCACGTTACAAATCGCCGCAAAATCATCGCACAATTCAATGCCAAAGCACAATTACTTTTTCAATTTAACACTAGCAGCAAGTCCACCGCCACGGCAAAGCCTGCCTCGTTGTTCGAGGGGACAATGTCCGTGGCGACTTTTTTTGCCCTGGCAGTGCCATTGGCCACGACGAAGCTGCGTCCCGTTAGCGCTAGCATCTCCACGTCATTGTCTCCGTCGCCGACAGAGACAACGTCCTCAGGCGCACAGCCAATGGCTTTGCAGAGGATCAGCACGCCAGAGCCCTTTGAGACATTCTCAGCAGACACAACGAATATGCCCTGCTCCGTGAATACGGAACTGAATCTGAAATGCTTCGGTGCCGCCGAAAGCAACTTTTCGGCAGTCGCATTGAGCTCCTCGCATCTGTGCTGTGCGAATACGACCAATTTCCCGTAGTCGTCAAAGCCCTTCTCTATATCAGATTCGGGAATCACAGTCGCCGCCTCGGAATGCATGTCAAGCTGCTCAGACAAGGGGGCATCCATTTCTGGAGCGTGGTATTCAAGCCCAGTGCACAGAAGCGGAATGAATCCAGCCTTGCGCAGGCCGTAGTAAAAATATTCCAGGCACTCCCTTCCGACGGGATAGCGCGCAAGGACAAGTTCGCCGTCTGGCTGTATCAGCATTGCCCCGTTATCGACAATCTGCGGGGCATGAAGCCCCAACTTCTGCGTAAGCACCCGCAGCGAAGGCCAGTATCTGCCTGATGCAAAGGCAAAATCAATGCCCGCATCGGCCAGTTTCTTCAACGCCATAAGGTTGCGTGGAGGTATTGTCTTGTCCGTTGCGACAAAAGTCTCGTCTATGTCCGACACGACTATGCGGCATTTGCCGCTGAATGTGCTTTTTCTTGTCATTGCAATCCCCGTGTTTCCAAATTCTCCATCAAAATATAAACTCTGGCAAATAGCCTGCAATCGTCACCTGGACATTTTCCCCATAGGCAATTTTCCACTTGTTTCATTTTGGTCCTTGTTATTTTTCTCCATTGCCACTTGCAAAGAAACTATTGCAGCTTACATTCAAAGACAATTATCCAAAGAGGACAAACCGCCATTTTCAGGCGGAATAGCAATTGCAAGGAGAATATCAATGGCAGACAAACTCTACATCGGCTGGAGCGAGGCGGACATCACTCCCGTCACAGACAAACTCATCCCGCTCAATGGCCAATACTACGAACGCCTGACACACGAAATTCAAAGCAGGCTCAAGACTGTGGCCGTGGCATTCCAGTCTGGGGACGAATACTTCCTGGAAGCATCATACGACAATGTCGGGATAGACCAGGCATTCCACAGGCATGTCTGCAATCTGGTTCACGAGCTCGAACCAGAAATCGCACCAGAAAAGATATTCTTCCATGCAATACACACACATTCTGGCCCATCAGCCAAGATGACGCCCGTCAATGGCGTATACAAGCCGACAGTGCGCGACGACATTCTCTCAGCAGACGAATATGTGGCGTTCGCCGCCCCAATCATCGCGCAGAACTTCGTGGACGCCTGGCACGCCAGGAAGCCTGGCGGAATCATCCGCGGCTTCGGCAATGCGCGCATCGGGCACTGCCGCCGTGCCGTCTACAGCACGGGCAAGGCGGAAATGTACGGGGACACCACACGGCGCGACTTCATCGGAATGGAAGCTGGTGAAGACAGCGGCGTGGAGATGCTGTTCACCTGCGATGAGAACGGCAGGCGCACTGGAATGCTGCTGAACGTGGCCTGCCCCTCGCAGTGCATGGAATCCACATACAAGGTCTCCTCCGACTTTGCTGGCGCAACACGCGAGCTGCTGAAAAAGGAATTCGGCGAGGACTTCCACACCATCTATCAGATAAGCCCCGCTGGCTGCCAGTCTCCAAGGGATCTTGTGCGCCACTACACCACTGAACCTGACTTCTGGCACGAGAATGGCCTTCCTGTCCTGGCGGGCCGTCTGCTTGACGCAGTGAAGAACGCCAGAACCTGGGATGCAGAATTCACACCCGAGCTTAAGCACAGCGTCGTCACAGTCACCCTGCCCCGCAGGCGCGCAACTTATACGGACTACCTCAATGCAAAGGCGGAATTGGCGCGCCTTGAGGCAATCATGCCAGAGAAGG
>JAFYGL010000716.1 GCA_017543165.1 Victivallales bacterium
ATTGCCTGCATGCGCTTTTCAAAAGCGTCTGGCTCGTTGATGCCCATGGAACTCTCCACAGCCAGGCCTGGGGACAACTCCGCCTTCGCGCCTTCCATAAGGCGCAGATGCGTCCTCATATTGTCCATGAAATACTCGTAGTTGGTATGGTAGTTCATTGTGTTGATGGCATCCACAATGCCATCGGCGCCCCAGTCCGCCCAGTCCTGGCCTTCCAGCACGGCGGGGCCAATGCCCCAGACTGGCTTTTCCCAGATGTCTGCTGAATTGGCATAGTCGGAACGCGCCGCCATGGACAGCTGCTTGCCTGCCTTCTGTGTCAGCTGATGAATCGCGGAGACTGTCTCGGTGATGTGCCTGTTCAGGATTGCATGCTCCTTGTAGATGTAGGAGTGCATCTGCCTGTCCTTATCCGTAGGCATTTCAAAGCCGAAGTATTTTTTGCGGAGTGCACGGCATGCCTCGCACCCGCAGGGGAACATTTCCGCCAGAATGCTGTTGATGCTGCGAATGAAGTCCAGGTGAATACCATTCAGCACATCGCCATAATCGGCCAGTTTCTTGGCCACAACCTCCAGCATCTGTCTTTTGTATTCAGGATGATTCGGGCATGGTCCCTTGAGGCGTATGCCCTGTGTGCGGTACATTTCCTCCATCTGCTCATCGGTAATCTGGCGCATAGGCGGGTTGGGCAGTTCCCTGGCGGGATTCACCCATGCATCAACTGTGATTCCAGCCTCGCCTGCGGCAAGGCAATATTCCCTCAAATCCCGTATTTCAGGGAGATAGACATGAATGTGGGAGACGCCATTGCCCGCCAGAAGTTTGAACATGGCCTTCAGTTCAGGATATGGATTCTCCTTGTTTACCACAAAACGCGCATGGTCCCAAATCTTGATTTTCATAAATCGACCTTCCTTCTCAACTATCGTTTATTTCGTTCAGCGATTATTTCCAGTATTCTGCGCTGTATGGCGGAAAGCAGGGCATTGCCTTCTGAGGCGGACACACCGTATGCCTCAAGGAAAATCTTGCTTGCCTCGGGCAGCGAGCAGTAGAATGGCAAATGGGAGCAGAACTGCACCAGATTGCGCATGGCCTGGTGGTGGCTCCTGCTGCGCCGCGTCCTGTCATTGTCAAGATAATACACCTTGTATTTTTCTTCATCAACGCAGATATTGCCAGGAATGGCATCGCCATGGACAAAGCCAGCCTGGTGCAGGCGCCGAAAATCAGCCGCCACAATTTTCAATATCTTCATGGTCCGCGCATGCTGGTTTTCACGCAGAAGACTATGGACACAAGGGACGGCCAGTTCCTTGCTGACAAACAGTTCGGTCAGTTCATCCGCCCGCCATGCGGAAAACACGGGTTCGGGGCAGCCAAAGCCAGAGGCAAGCAAGTCGCGGTGAATCTCATATATGTGCTTCACGCGCGGTCCACGGAAAAGGCGTTTCACCCATTTTACAAATCTCTTTCTGAAGCATTCGTTCTGGGGATACAGCCACTTTGCATAAAGAACGGCCCCATTGTCCTCTTCCAGGCGATAGACCACCCTGTTATTGTAACGCACCACCTCGCAGCCCTTTTCGATATAGTATTCGGGCTTCTTCAGCGTCGCCGCCACCTCATCCTCGGCCAGCCTGAACCAGCCATCCTCTATCGTAGCCTCTTTCATCTGGATATTCTTCCAATGCCTTCATCCCAGCGCTTGCGGTAGATGCCATTGCCATATTCACCGATGTCCTCAGTGACAAAGAACATTGCACCGCCCTTCCACTGGCCGCCGCTGCGCAGGTAGTCTATTACGCCGCGCCTTAGGCTGTTGTCCCTTGGTGCCGTATTCACATCAAAGGGCACATTCGAGGGGAATATAAAATATATGCCAATGGCTGGTTCGTTGTATCCCATGGGCAGGCAGTACAGATTCCTCTGGAAATCCAGAAGATTGGACTTCTCTGGCAGGAACTGCCACAGCTGCGAGCCGAAAATCCAGGAGGTGGTATGCACCAATGGTATATCCAGCCCATAGTATTTCCTGAAGAACGGCGTTACCTGGGCCAGGGATTCACGGCAGACTTCTGGAGTCATGTTGCCGCCCTGCGGTATGTGCATCTGGGCATACAGGTCCTGGTCCACTGCATAAAGCCGCCTCCATTCTCGCAAGTCAAGGCGGATGATGCGGTTCAAGGCATAGCCCCTGGGGCTCATGGGCGTACCGAAAGCCACCTTGCCATCGTCCTGGTAAACGCTGGTCCAATATGGCATGTTCTCTGGCGGGTTGGCGGCAAGCGTCTCGCCCTGGAATGTAAACCTGGTTCCGTCAGGCGGAAAGGCCACGCTCTCCTTTGTCCTGTCATTGCGGTAGATATAGCATTTGTAGTAGAATTCCTTCCGCACCCAGAACTCAAAGCGTCCCAGCCTCACGTATGGCTCGTCCCGATAATATGTAAGCCAGCTGATGTGGCCAGAAGCAAGCCCCACATAGCCGAAGTCCCTCTTGCAGAGATAGGTCATCTGCTCGTTGACTTTTTTCAGCGTATCCCTGGTTATCTGGTCTGGGATGGCTCGCTGGCGGTGCTGCTCAATGACTGCATCCGCAATGGCAAATACAGGCAGAAGGTAGAAAAGATGCCGTTCCTCGCCCAGGCTGACAGGCTGCGGCCAGCCGCTCACGCCCTTCTTGGCACTGCGTTCTGGCCCTTTCTGGCGATAGTAGATGTTCCAGAGCAAATGCAGAAGAGGCTCGTCCTTCTTGACCTTTTCAACAAGGCATTCCACCTGCCCTTCCAGTTCCCTTGGCACGCTGCAATAGTCAAAGGCACGTCGCCACACATCGTCTTTCAGGAAGAAAATGCCCTCGGCTGGGAAGGATTCCTCGCTTTCCTTCCAGAGATAATCCAAATCCTTTATTTTCTCGGGTTCGCCGCCCGCGTATCTGATGATTTCAGCAATGTCCATTATTCTGCTAAATCAAAGTCAATCTTGACTGGAATGTCATTTCATCGTGGCTTACTGGATGCCTTATGGACAAGCAGTAATGCTGCAAGGCGATAGAGCCATTGCCGCTGAATTGGGAATGGGCGCCGTAATGTCTGTCCCCAACAATGGGGTGCCCGATATGCGCCAGTTGCGCACGTATCTGGTGATAACGCCCGCTGCCCAAAAGCACCTTCAGCAATGCAAATCCGCCAGTTTCCTTCAGCACCCAGTATTCTAGATAAGCCTCAACGGCCTTTGGAGTGCGCTCCTCCACAATACGCGCCTTGTGCTCATCGTGAATGATGAAATCCCTCAGCATGCCATGACGACTACGGGGACAGCCTTCCACCAGCACTCGGTATTCCTTGCGGCAAGCCCCCTCCCTGATGGCCTGGTTCAGGCGGGACAGCGCCTTGCTGGTACGTGCGAAAAGAACCACACCGCAGGCCGCAGCATCTATGCGGTGGACGGCCTCCAGGAAAATGTTGCCCGTCTTGCCAGTCTGCTGCCGTATCCAATCCTTGCCCTGGCTTTCCAGCGAATCACGGTCCGTGCCTGAAGGCTGCGTAAGCAAGCCGCCTGGCTTGTCAAGACAAAGCAAATGATTGTCGCTGTAGATGATTTCAGGCATCGTATTTCAATTCTTTTTCGCGCGGCCATTGGCCGCGCGTCAGGACGCGGGAATGCCATTCGCGCATGGCGGGATTCGCGCGGCCAATGGCCGCGCGGACAAGCACGCCTCAATACAGCGTGCCTGGTGCGTCGGGAGCGTCCTCCACGAATGTCTTGTGCAGAACCTGCTGGGCTATCTCGAAGTTCTTGCGTTCGACCACGAACTGCATGTTCACCTGGCGAGTGGACTGGGACAGTGCCAAAACATTGATATTTGCCAAACGCAGGGCATCTGCCGCCTTGGACAGGAAACCTGGGATGGACATGTTGCTGCCGATGACGGATACCAGCGCCACAGGGAAGCGGCGCACGGAGGCACTTGGAAGGCGCTTTCTCATCAATTCCACGCACTCGTCCAGACGGCGGTTCTTCTGCGGTATGAAATGTGTAATGGTATTGGCGTTGGTGTTCTTTGCCACGTAGCTGATGCCTGTATCCACCATGCTCTGCATCAGATGGTAGTCGTATCCCACGCAGCTGACCATCTCTGGGTCCATGACCTCGATTGCCTCGATGTCATTGCGCCCGCAGATCATCTCCACCCTTGGGACAGGGGAGACATAGTCATTGCTGATGAGCGTGCCAGGATGTTCGGGGTCAAATGCGTTCTTCACGCGAATCGGGATGCCGCAGTGCTCCATCTCCTTGGAGGCCTTGGAATGGATTGCCTCCATATCCAAATCAGACAACTGGTCGGCAATGTCGAAGTTGGTGTGGCCGATGACGCGCACCTTGTCCAGCCCGATAAGCGCGGGGTCGCCAGTGCAGAGATGATATTCCTTGTGGATGATGCCTTCCTTGGCGCCAGTGATCACGGCCACCTTGCTGAACGTGATTTCGCTGTAGCCGCGGTCGAAGCGGGACATGATGCCCTCGTCGAACTTGACATAGCCTGTGACTATGGGCATGCACTTGGAGAAATCCATTCCCTGGAAGGCATTGCGCACCACCTCGTCGAATGGCAACAGTTCGCTCTGCTTCCAGCCAGTCATGTCCACCAGCACTGCGTTGATGCCGTTCTTCTTGAGGATTTCCACGGAATTGAATGCACTGTGGGCCTCGCCGATTGCGCTGAGGAGTTCCCTGGTGGCATGAAGGAAAGGCTTTGTCTGGAACAAGCCGAAGCCGCGCACCTGGATTAGATGCTGGAGGTATTCGCGAATGCCGTCGATGCGGTCGTCCACAAATGCGTCAGCCACCTGCTGGTTCAAGCCCAGGCTTGTGAATGAGCGATTGAGTTCCTTCATCTTGGCACGCACCTGCTCCAGAGATTCGCCCCAGCTGCTGTCCCCCAGCGCGAACTTTCCATATACGCCAGGTGCGCCGTTCTTCTTGTTCTCAAGCAGCATGTTGGTTATGCCACCGTATGCAGACACAATGAAAATGCGGTTATACATTTCCTCGGGCTTGCGATGCCCGATAATCACGTTATGCAGCACCTCGCCAAAACGAGTCATCGATGTGCCGCCAATTTTCTCAACCGTATGCTTGCTTGACATTTTTTCCAATTCTCTACAATGTTACACAATACCACAAGGGACAAAAGGGACAACGGGTCTGCCCGTTGTCCCTTGAATCCATTGTCACTTCACGTTTTCGCGAACCCACTTGCGGGCGAACTCCAGGATTTCCAGATTCATCGGAATGAGTTTCGGCTTCTTCTTGAAGCTGGCGCTCAATGCGGTGCGGAACGCATCCTCGGAGAGGCGGGTGATGCCAAGTTCAAGCATGACGCCGAACATGATGGTGTTGGCCGCCTTGGCGGAACCAGCCTGGACGGCCAGTTCCTGCGCGGGCACTGAAACGCCGCGCACGCATTCAGGCATCTCCACTTCGCCCATGATGGCATCGGACATGATGGTGCCGCCCTTCTTCACATCGTTCTTGAATTTCTCAAACGAGGGACGGTTCATGGCCACCAGCAGGTCAGGATTGTAAACCACAGGAGAACCAATGCGCTCGCCAGAGATGATGACCGAGCAGTTGGAAGTGCCGCCGCGCTGCTCTGGGCCGTATGAAGGATACCAGGACACGTTCTTGCCATCGGCGTTGGCGGCCTGTGTCAGCATGGTGCCAAGGCTCAGGACGCCCTGCCCGCCGAAGCCTGAAATCTTGACCTGCGCGGAACCAAATGATGCGTCGTGCTTTTCCTCATCGGCGGCATCGGCATCCACCTCGAACACCGCATCCAGTGCTTCCCTGGTGAAGTCGCTCTTGGCCCTCTCGACATGCGCGGCCTCCTGGCTGTTGTCACGGAAATTCTTCACTGGGAATTCCTTCGCCATTTCCTCATTGATGAAGTCGTTGTTGAGAACCGAGTTCTTGCCCAGGTTAGTGGGGCATGGCGACAGGACTTCCACAAAGGCATAGCCCTTGCCATCCCTTTGGATTTCCAATGCCTTGCGGACTGCCTTGCGGGCGTTGATGATGTTCTTGGTATCGGACAAGGCAACGCGCTCGATGAAGACAGGCGCCTTCAGGTTGTTGATGAGTTCGCACATGTGCAGGGGATAGCCCTGTGTCATGGGGTCGCGCCCGTCTGGGCAGGTGACGGTCTTTTCGCCCACCAGCGTGGTAGGTGCCATCTGGCCGCCAGTCATGCCATAGACCGTGTTGTTGATGAAGAACACGGCGATCTTCTCGCCGCGGTTCGCAGCCTGCAATGTCTCGTTGAGGCCGATGGAGGCCAGGTCGCCGTCGCCCTGGTAGGAGATTACGATGCTGTCCGTCGCCCTGGAGACGCCTGTGGCGACAGCAGGTGCGCGGCCATGGGCAACCTGGATGTTGCCGCAGTCAAAGTAATAGTATGCGAACACTGAGCAGCCGACAGGGCTTATCATGATGGTCTTGTCCTGGATGCCCAGATCGGCCATCGCCTCACCGATCAACTTATGGAGTATGCCGTGGCCGCAGCCAGGGCAATAGTGTGTCGCGGAAGGAGCTGGGTTGTTTATACCCTTGCGTGGGAACTCGTCGTAGATTCCCTTTGTGCAGATTATGCGCTCTGACATATTATTCCTACCTCCGAATTATTTAGCCATTTTCTTGATTGCGGTCATGACCTGGTCAAGCGTGATGAGGTTGCCGCCCAGGCGGTTTACCAGCTCCACGGGACGCTTGCAGGAGACGGCGAGCCTTATATCGTCCGCCATCTGGCCATTGCTCATCTCAACGCTGATGAAAGAGGCGCCCTTGTCCGCCAGTGCATTGAGCTGCTGCTTCGGGAATGGGGACAGCGTAATCGGACGGAAGAGCCCGACCTTGATGCCTTCCTTGCGTGCCTCGTCCATGGCGCTCTTTGCAATACGGGAGCTGATGCCGTATGCAACCAGCACAATGTCCGCATCCTCTGTGTTCTGCTGTTCGCAGCGTGTCTCCTCGGCGGCGATCTTGGCGTACTTTTCCTGGAGTTTGTTGTTGAATGTCTCCAGCTGCTGGAAATCCAGGAAAATGCTGGTCACCAGGTTCTTCCTGGTTTCCGCCGTGCCTGCCACCGCCCATGACTTGTCGATTTCGGGGACGACCGCCTTCTTGGGGAAGCGGAATGGCTCGATCATCTGGCCCAGGACGCCGTCCGCCAGCACGTATGTTGGGGTGCGCCACTTGAATGCCAGGTCGAATGCCAGCATTGTCATGTCGCACATTTCCTGCACGCTGTTTGGCGCGAGCACTATGGGCTTGTAGTTGCCGTGGCCGCCGCCCTTGACGACCTGGTTGTAGTCGCCCTGTTCAGGACCGATGTTGCCCAGTCCAGGTCCAGCGCGCATCACATCAACGATGACCGCTGGCAGTTCGGCGCCAGCCATGTAGGAAATGCCTTCCTGCATCAGGCTGATTCCAGGCCCTGACGACGCGGTGAAGACCCTGTGCCCAGTGGAGGCAGCGCCATAGCACATGTTGATGGAGGCCTCCTCGGATTCGGCCTGCACGAACTTGCGGCCCAGTTTGGGATAGTATTTGGACGCCTCGTGAAGCACTTCGCTGGCAGGCGTGATGGGATAGCCAAAATAACAGTCGGAGCCGGCGTAGAGCGCACCGATGACAACCGCTGTATTTCCTTTTAACAGTTTTGTCGCCATTTTATTGTTCCTCTGGTTTTACTTTTCTGGAATGTGTATCTTGAGCGCGTGTGGCTCAGGGCATGTGTAGAAGCAGGTGGCGCAGCCAACGCAGCCAGTGCCGCTGTAAACCACGGCATAGTAGCCGCGGCTGTTGATTTCGCTGCCAATCGACAGGACCTTCCTCGGGCAGGCAGCAACGCAGCGCCCGCAGGACTTGCACTCCAGACTGTTGATCTCTGGATAGGGCTTTGTTTTGTCAATCTCCATAAACCATCTCCTAACTTTTAGAGTGGCGGGTAATACACCGCCATTTTTGAACTGAAATATAAGCGTTAATATATACGAAATGCCATTTTAGCAAGTCATAAGGCGACAAAATAGGGTGTCCATGGACACCGAAAGCGTCCATGCGAGCGCCGAAGCGGCGCTCGCTCAGGTTGACCAACTTGCACGTTTTCGTCAGTTGGACAGCCACACAGGTTGGCCAACCCGCATGGGATTCCCTGGGGCCTTATCCTACCAGTTGGTCAACCTGAGCGAGCGCCGCTTCGGCGCTCGCATGGACGCTATCGGCGCTCGCATGGACGCCGACCGCGCTCGCATTGGATTTTAGAAATTGCCTTGCCTGCCATACCTTTGGTTTCTTCCTTGCTTTTAAAGCATAATGCGTTATATTGCGCACGTTTTATTCTATTGCATATAGAAACAAACTGGTTATTAACAAAACACTGGAACGCTACAGCAAAAAGAAAATGAAGAAAGATACAGACGTAACAGAAAAAAACACAGAGGAACAGGAAGTTCAAACAGAGTTGTCTTTGGAAACCAGCGAGAAAACCAAGGAAAATACAGATGACGAGGCAAAGCCCTCCGCACCAAAGCGCACGGGAAGGGGCAAAGGCAGCCGAGGCAGACAGCCCAAGGCTGACAAAGACGCACCCTCTCCTGATAATGCCCATGGCACTCCCAAACCTGAAAAAGACAAGGACGGCAAAAGCGAGGACAGGCGCGGCGATGGCAACATGGGATTCAAGGTGTCCGGCGCGTTCATCGAGGCTGGCTCATTGAGGGAATTCATGGAGCAGCTCAGGGAGCGCCTCTTCGGTGGTGACGCAGAAGGGATGCAGACCATTTCCGTGGAAGGGCCTCTAGGCGACATGGATGGCGATTCCAAGGAGGGGAAAGACGATTCCCAGGCAGATGCGCGCCATCAAGAGACGCCGAGGGAACGCCGCCGCCGCGAAGCGCAGGAACAGAGGGCGCAGGAGGAGAAGGCACTTGACAAAATCAAGAACTTCAACTACACCCCGAGGCAAATCAAGGAATATCTGGACAGGTTTGTGATTTCGCAAGTCGAGGCAAAGAAGGTCCTGGCTGTGGCGATCTGCGACCACTACAACCATGTGCGCCGTTGCCTGGAGAATCCTGACAGGAAGAATGTCCCGTACGCCAAGCACAACGTGCTTATGACGGGTCCCACTGGCGTGGGCAAGACATACCTTATGCGCTGCCTGGCAAACCTGCTGGGAGTGCCCTTTGTCAAAGTCGATGCCACAAAATACTCCGAGACAGGATATGTGGGATATGATGTGGATGACATCGTGCGCGACCTGATAAAGGTGGCAGGCAGCGTCAACCTGGCGCAGTACGGCATAGTCTATATCGATGAAATCGACAAGATAGCCACCAGGAACGCAGGCGGCGGCAGGGACGTTTCAGGCCGAGGCGTGCAGGTGAACATGCTGAAGATCATGGAGGACACGGAGGTCAAGGTAATGAACCCGCAGACCGAAATGATGATGGGGCCCATGATGATGGGCAGCAACCAGCCTTCGACCATACGGACGCAGAACATACTCTTCATCGTGTCAGGGGCTTTCAGCGGGCTGGACGAGATTATCAAGAAAAGGCTTGGCACCGCCCAGATCGGCTTCGGCGTGGCGGACAAGGGCGTGACACCACAGAACAGAAATGAAAGCGAAAGCGAGCTCTTCCAGAAAATGACCACAGAGGACCTGGTGAACTATGGGTTCGAGGCGGAATTCGTGGGCAGGCTTCCCGTCAGGGTGGCCTTGTCCGAATTGAGTGCGGAAGACCTGGCAACCATACTCTCCTCTGCAGAAAACAACGTGATGCAGCAGTATGCGGAGGCCTTTGCAGGATATGGCATCGACCTCAACATCCTGCCTGAGGCAATCACGGAAATCGCCAACGAGGCGGCAAAGGAAAAAACAGGCGCAAGAGGACTGCTGACAATACTGGAGCACATCTTCAGGGATTTGAAGTACGAGCTTCCAGGCAGCGGAATCAAGAGCCTCACAGTCACGGCCTCCACGGTGCACAATCCAAGAGGCACGCAGGAAATGCTTCTTTCAGGGCTAAGGCAAGAGCCACAAAAATCTCTTGAAGGCAAATAGAAATACGGCAATTTTTTTAAGGAAGGCGGAAAAATGAGCAATAACGACGAATTGATGAAGGCAAGTCTTGAATACCATGCAAATCCAAGGCCAGGAAAAGTCTCAATGGTCACCACCAAGCCATGCGAGACCCAGCGTGACCTGTCCCTGGCCTATACGCCTGGCGTGGCAAAGCCCTGCCTGGAAATAAAGGACACCCAGGAACTGGTGTACAAATACACCAACCGCGGCAATACCATAGCCGTGGTCAGCGATGGCACGGCGGTCCTGGGACTTGGCAACATCGGCCCCGAGGCGGGCCTTCCCGTCATGGAAGGCAAGGCCGTGCTTTTCAAGCGCTTTGCCGACATTGACGCGGTGCCTCTTTGCCTGGGTGGAATGCTGGGGGCGGACGGCCAGACCGACGCGGACAGGCTCATCGATGCAACTGCCGCCTTGAATCCCTCATTCGCAGGCATCAACCTGGAGGACATAGCGGCGCCAGCCTGCTTCAAGGTGGAGACCGAACTGAAAAAGCGCATGAGCATCCCCGTATTCCATGACGACCAGCATGGCACCGCCATCATCTCGCTTGCGGCACTCCTCAACGCGGCAAAACTGACAGGAAAGAAACTGGAGGACATGCATGTCGTTGTGAATGGCGCGGGTGCCGCTGGCTTCACATGCGCAAAGCTCTACATCACAGCAGGCGTCAAAAAGGAGAATGTTGTCATCTGCAACAGCAAGGGCGTCATTAGAAAGGACATGCCAGAGGACAGGCGCCCGCCAGCATACGAACTTGCCACAGGCAGAGACATCCACACCCTGGCGGAGGCAATGGTGGGGGCGGACATGTTCCTGGGCTGCTCCGTTGGAAACTGCGTCACCAAGGACATGGTGCGCTCCATGGCTGACAAGCCAATCGTCCTGGCGATGGCAAACCCGATTCCAGAGATTTATCCCGAGGAGGCCCGCGAGGCAGGTGCATACGTCATCGGAACAGGAAGGACGGACTTCACAAACCAGGTCAACAACGTGCTGGGCTTCCCAGGCATATTCCGCGGGGCATTGGACGTAAGGGCCAGCGACATCAACGAGGCCATGAAACTGGCGGCATCCCACGCGCTGGCGGAGATAGCCGAAATGCCAGTGGAAGGCAAGATAAGAGAGATGCTTGGCGCCGCATATCCAAACGACCTGGCCGCAGGCGTCTTTGACGGGGCATGCCCACTTAAGAACACCTACGTGATACCCAAGCCCTTCGACCCCAGGGTCGTTCCCCACGTGGCGCGCTGCGTCGCCAAGGCCGCAATGGAAAGCGGCGTTGCAAAACTGGCAATAGACGACCTGGACAAGTACGAGGAAGAAGTTTTCCAGCGAATCTCGGGCAAATAGCTTGCAGTGCGGGGGCCAGCCCCGCAAAAACCATCAGAACCACCCAAAAGAGAGACAACAATGAAGCGTACATTAAGATTTGCGTTTTTGGCGCTGTTTTTGCTGAACATGCTGCCGATTTCAATGCTGCATGCGGCTGGGCAGAAGAAGGAGAGCATATCGTCCGCCTTGTCTTCTGGTGCAGGAGTTGAAGGACAGGCGGCCAAGGCCGCGGCTGGGGCGGAGGAGGCAATGTCCATCACCTTCAGCGACATAATGGCGAGGGGCGGCTGGCTCATGTATGTCATTTCAGGCTTGTCCCTGGTGGCGATTGCCCTGGCCCTGTTCTACTGCATGACAATGCGCGCAAACATCCTCTTCCCGAAGAAATTCATTAACCAGGCAAAGGGCTTTGCCGATTCAAACAACCTGGAGGCGCTTCAGGACCTTTGTGCCACGGACGCGTCCCCCGCAGCGAAAATCATATCTGCCACGCTGGAGCAGATAGTCCCTGGCCATCCACTGGACTACAACCGCCTGAGGGATGCGATGGAGGACGAAGGCGGCAGGCAGGCAGGCATCCTGTGGCAAAGGCTGCAATATCTCATGGACATTGCGGTCATCTCGCCCATGGTGGGACTGCTTGGCACGGTCTGGGGAATGATGGTTTCCTTTGGCGGCATAGAAAACGGCGCGGACTTCGCAAAGAAGGCGGAAACCCTTGCAAACGGCATATCGCAGGCGATGTACACCACATTCGGCGGTCTTATCGTCGGCATCTTCGCCATGGCGCTTTATGACTTGGCTCGAGGACACCTGAACAAGCTGATTGGCCAGCTTGAAAGTGCGTGCGGAGGCATTTTACGGAGAATCGCCTCGGCTGGCACCAACAAATAGGGCTGCTTCTTCAAGGTAGGAGACAAGGGATGAACTTCAAGAAAAGAATAGCAGAGACCTCGCCAGGCTTCCAAATGGCGCCGATGCTGGACATTGTATTCATTCTCCTGGTGCATTTCATGGCAGCCACGCTCTTCGCCAAATGGGAGAACAAACTGGACATCACAGTGCCATCGGCGGACAGTTCCATGTCAGCCTCGCGGCAAAGAATGGAAATAATCGTGAACGTGGACAAGAACGGGGCGATTTTCATCAACAGCATTGAGTTGAAAGCAGAACGGCTGGAGGAAATACTCGCCACAACCCATGCCAGAAGCCCCGAATTGCCCGTCATCATCAGGGCGGACCAGGACGCAAGACACAAGGACGTGATAC
>JAFYGL010000717.1 GCA_017543165.1 Victivallales bacterium
CATTGCTTCCATGAATGCTGGTGAATTTTATTATATGAGCATCTCCCCGTGCCTTGCCGTTGTTATGCGCGGCCAGATGGCCAAGCAGAAATACAGGTCAAACAGAAATGCTGTGCCAATTACCCAATAATCTCCGCACATTTTCGCAAAAGCAATTATATTACGGCAGTTTGCTATTTCAACAACCGTAAAACGAGGATAAGACAATGAAGAAATTCAGATTGAATTTGATTCCTGGCGATGGAATCGGCGTGGATGTAATACATGAAGGCAAGAGGGTGCTGGACAAAGTCGCGCAGGTCAGCGGCATGTCATTCCAGTACAACGAATTGCCCTGGAGCTGCGAATACTATCTGAAGCACGGCAAAATGATGCCTGACGACGGAATGGAAATCCTCAGGGACTGCGACGCCATCCTGCTGGGCGCAGTGGGTTTCCCTGGCGTGCCTGACCACATCTCCCTGCGCCAGCTGCTTCTGCCCATCCGCGTGCAATTCGACGAATATGTGAACATGCGCCCCGTGAAAATGCTGCCTGGCCTGCACTCGCCGCTGAAGAACGAGAAGATGGACTTCGTCTGCATACGCGAGAACAGCGAAGGCGAATATTGCGGCAAGGGCGAATGGCATAACGAGGACAAGCCAGATGAATCCGTCATGCAGCAGAGTATATTCACACGCAAGGGCACGGAGCGCATCCTGCGCTACGCCTTCGAATACGCCCGCAAGAACGGCAAGGACAATGTGCTCTCCGCCACAAAGTCCAATGCCTTGAACTACTCCATGGTGTTCTGGGACAAGATATTCGAAGAAGTCAGGAAGGACTATCCCGAAATCACATCATCCAAGATGCACGTGGATGCATTGGCGGGCTACTTCATCATGCATCCTGACAGGCTGCAGGTGGTGGTCGCCAGCAACCTGTTCGGCGACATACTCACGGACCTGGGCTCCGCCATGCTGGGCAGCATAGGCATCTCGCCTTCAGGCAACATCAATCCAGAGGGCACGTACCCCTCCATGTTCGAGCCCATACACGGTTCCGCGCCAGACATTGCAGGCAAGGGCATCGCAAACCCAATGGGCACATTCTGGGCAATCTCCATGATGCTGGAGCATCTTGGCTGCAAGGACGAGGCAAACCTGCTCATGAACGCAATGGAAGCAGTCCTCAAGGAAGGCAAGTACCTGACGCAGGACATCGGCGGCAAGGCCACCACCACAGAAATGACAGACGCAATCATAGCCGCAATTTAACCTCCAGTGCCCATCCATTGGGCATGGTATTTATTTATCCACAGATTGACACTGATTTCCACTGATTATCTTTTAGTGATTTTTACCAGAATAAAATCAGTGGAAATCAGTGGAAATCTGTGGATAAATAAAATAAACATAAGAAACCAGAAGACATGCAAGACAACACAGTGACCGTCCAGAAGGACGACATAAAACGCGGGCTGGCCCAACTGGGAGTGAAGCCAGGGGACATGCTCATGGTGCATTCCAGCCTCAAGTCGCTGGGCTACATTCCAGGCGGGGCGGCAACCGTGATTGAGGCGCTGGAGGAAACCGTCGGCGAGGAAGGCATCCTGGCCATGCCTGCCCTGGTATCCAGCGCGGACGGCGGTTTGCGCCCGCCATTCAATCCTGCCACATCCCCAATCGAGCGCTGGGTTGGAACAATACCAGAGACCTTCCGCAAATCGCCAGGCGTGCTGCGCAGCGGCCATCCCACCCATTCCGTATGCGCCTGGGGCAAAAATGCCGCCGCATTCCTCGCCTCCTCGGACCCTGCGGATGTATTTGCCAAGGACGGCCCCTGGGGGAAGTTGTTTGACAATGGCGGCAAAATCGTGTTCATAGGCGAGGCCATTGGAGGCAACACATTCCTGCACGCCTGCGAAGCATGGATTCTGGGATATCTGGACGAGACATTTGCCTGGGTCGAAACGCCTGACGGCGGCAAGGAACTCAAGTTCGTCAGCAATTATCCTGGCGGTTGCAGAGGCGGCTGGTATGGCAAGGGCAGGACCGCGCCATACTTCGTGAAGCTGATGGAACTGGGCGTACCCAAGGAGGTACACGTAGGCCGTGGCACAATCACGCTTATGGACCCCAAGGAACTGTACCAGGCGATGCAGCGCATCTTCAAGGAGGATCCGTTCATACTCCTGCACAAGTCAGGCTGCGGGGATTGCGCCCGCATCAGAGGTAAAATCATAGCAAAACAATTAAGCAAATAACAAAATTTATCCACGGATTCACACAGATTTTCACAGATTATTTAATAAAATCTGCGTCAATCTGTGGAAATCCGTGGATAATAAAAAAGAGGAGAGAAAAATCATGTCAGATTTCTGCATTGCTGGATTTGGTGAGGTAATGGTGCGTCTTTGCCCACAGGGGAAATTGCGTTTTGCGCAGGCGCTTCCAGGCGATTTGAATGCCACTTTTGGCGGCGGCGAGGCCAATGTATGCGCCTCCGTGGCAATGCTCGGCGGCAAAAGCAAATATCTCACTGCCCTGCCCGAAAATGTGATTGCAAAGGCATTCGCCTGTCAGCTCAGGGGCATCGGCGTGGATGTGACTGGCATTCTCTTCTCAAAGACAGGGCGCATGGGCATCTACTATGCCGAACATGGCTCAAATATGCGCGGCTCAAATGTGCTGTATGACAGGGACTACTCAACTATTTCCCTCATGGCGCCTGCCGACTACGACTTTGACGCAATGCTGCAAGGCGTGACACATCTTCACTTGACTGGCATTACGCCATCGCTCTCTAAAAACGCATTCGAGAGCACGCTGGCTCTTGCTGTAAAGGCAAAGGAAAAGGGACTCACTATTTCCGTGGATTTGAACTACCGCAAGAAACTGTGGAACTGGGAACCTGGCACGGAGAAGAAGGCGCTGGCGGGCAGATGCATGGAGCAGATTGTCAAATACGCGGACATCATCATCGGCAATGAAGAGGACGCCTCCGATGTGTTCGGCATCAATGCCAGCAACACCGCCATTGACAAGGGGCAGTTGAACATAGCAGGCTACCAGGAAGTGGCCGCCGCCCTTAGCGCAAAATTCCCCCAGGCGAAGTTCGTGGCCATCACGCTGCGTGAAAGCATCTCCGCGGACCACAACAACTGGGGCGGCATGCTTTACGACTGCGCCGCGAAAAAGGCCTTCTTTGCGCCATTGGCAGAGGACGGCAGCTATGAGCCCTACCAGATACGGAACATCGTTGACCGCTTCGGCGGCGGCGACAGTTTCTGCGCGGGCTTGCTCTTCTCCCTCAACACGCCAGAACTGGCAGAGCCCGCAAAGGCGATTCGCTTCGCAGTGGCGGCCAGCGCATTGAAGCACACGTTCAGTGGCGACTACAACTACGCCACACGTTTAGAAGTGGAAAACCTCATGAAAGGCTCTGCCTCGGGAAGGGTGCAAAGATGAAACAACAATTCCAGGACTTCATGGCGCAATGCCCCGCCATCGCAATTCTCAGGGGCATAACGCCAGATGAAACAGAGCAGGTCTGCGACGTGCTTTTCAATGCGGGGATACGGCTGCTGGAGATTCCGCTCAATTCGCCTGACGCATTCACCAGCATCAAGCGCGCAGCCAGGCACTGCGGTGACAAGATCATAGTGGGCGCGGGAACCGTGCTCACTTGCGAGGATGTGCAGAACGTGCGTCAGGCGGGAGGCAGTTTCATCGTTTCACCAAACACCGTGCCAGACGTAATCCGCGCCACCAAGCTTGCCGACATGATTTCCATACCTGGCTTCTTCACTGCAAGCGAGGGCTTTGTGGCGGAGCAGGCGGGGGCGGACTACCTGAAGTTGTTCCCCGCAATTCTTGGGCCAACATACGTCAAGGACTTGAAGGCAGTGATCAAGACGCCTATTCTTGCAGTGGGCGGCGTGAACATTGACAACATACCCTCCTTCATGAAGGTATGCGCAGGCGTTGGCATCGGCAGCGCTGTTTACAAGGCAGGCAAATCCCTGGCGGCAATCGAAGAAGACGCAAAGGCAATCGTAAAGGCAGTCAAAGCCTAGGCAAAATCGGAGGCAGGCAAAAATGAAAACACGAGAAGTCGGTGAATACAAGAATTGTGTTGAGTTGAAGAACGGGGATTTCACCATTGCGGTGACAACAGACTTTGGCCCCAGGGTGATTGGCGGCTGGATCAAGGGCAGCGACAACATCTTCAATGTGATGGCACCAACCCCGATGAAAACCGTCAATACTGGCTTTACGCTGTATGGCGGGCACAGGCTATGGATTTCGCCAGAAGTCGCGCCTCGCACATACGCGCCTGACAATGGGCCAGTTGAGGTCAAGAAGATTCCTGATGGCTTTGAGTTCAAGGCCGAGCCAGAGGCGATTTCAGGTGTGCAGAAATCCATCAAAATCACAAAGGACGAAAAGAACTGCTTCCTGCTGGAGCATATAATCACCAACTGCGGGCAGTGGGACATCACCATCGCGGCATGGGCGCTGAGCATAATGGCGCCTGGCGGCATTACCATCATACCACAGTCACGCGACACAAAGCGGGACCCCTTCACGCCAGACCGCACCTTGATGCTCTGGCCATACACCAGCACGGCGGACAAGCGCCTGGCGCTGGAAGACGAATACATACTCCTCCGCCAGGACAAGAATGCCGCAGGCAACGCAAAAATCGGCTTCTATACCGATGACGGATGGATTGCATACGTGAACAATGGCGTGGCACTGGTCAAGTTCGTTGACCTGTATGACAGGGATGTGCCTTATTCCGACAATGGCTGCAACGTGGAGGCCTACACATGCAAGACCTTCAGCGAAATCGAGACATTGTCGCCGCTGCTGACATTGGCTCCAGGCGATACAATCTCGCACCACGAGACCTGGCAGGCAATCGCAGGGCTTCCTGAAATCAAGAACTCCAGCGATGTCAAGAAATACCTGGTGCCAAAACTGGCTTACTGAGGCAAATGGCAAAACTATACATCATAGCCACGCCCATAGGCAATCTGGCTGACGTGTCACAGCGCACTGTGGAGACGCTGAAGTCAGTATATGCCCTTGCCTGCGAAGATACGCGGCACACTGGCAATCTGCTGCAACTGCTGGGCATACCACGCCCGCCAATCGTATTCTCCAACCACGAATACAACGAGCGTGGCGTGGCAGGCAAAATCGTGGCGTTGCTGGACAATGGGCACGACGTGGGCATTTGCAGCGACGCGGGCTATCCCCTCATCAGCGACCCTGGCTTTCCAGCCGTGCGGGCGGCAATCCAGGCGGGTCACGAGATTGTGCCCATACCTGGAGCCAGCGCCGTGCCTCTTGCGCTGATAATGTCAGGCCTCCCATGTACGTCCTACACATTCAAGGGCTTCCCGCCCAAGAAGCCAGGCGCCCTGCGCAGGTTCCTGGAGCAGGAAATCTCCATGCCGCACATGCTGGTATTCTACGAATCGCCGTTCCGCGTAGGCAAGTTTCTGGAAGAGGCAGCGCAGGTGTATGGAGAGCGCCAGGCTGCGGTCTGCATTGAGTTGACCAAGCAGTTCGAGCGCTGCCATAGAGGCACCTTGCCTCAACTGGCACAGGAATTTGCCGAAGGCAAGCAAAAAGGCGAATTCGTAATCGTAATTGACGGCAACCACGACAAGAAACACAAGAACGAAGAGGAAAACGAGGATGCAATACCTGAAGATGCTGCCTTACCAGGTGCGTGAGGCAATCAAGAACAACACGCCTGTGGCATTGCCGCTGGGCGTGATTGAATACCATGCGGAACATCTGCCGCTGGGGACGGACTGCTTCACCTGCATCGAGGCGATACGCCGCGTGGAGGAAAGGCACCCTGAACTGGTGGTGCTGCCGCCGTTCTACTATGGCTGCGCCTCGCTGGCCGTGGCAAGCCCTGAAGCAAGAGGCACCGTGCATGTGGACGGCGCACACATAATTCCCGTGGCGGAGGATATTTTCCGCGGCCTGCTGCGCGTTGGATTCCGCAACATACACGCTTTCATCGCACACCAGACAGAGGAATTCACCCAGGGCATGCCAACTGACCTGACATTCCGCTTTGCAGGCAGGCATGTCATCTTCGAATGGCTGGAAAAGGAGACAGGCGAAGGATGGTGGGGCACGGAGAAATTCGCCTCATACTATTCTGGCAACAACAATCCCTTTGCCTGGATACAAGTGCATCCAATTCGCTGCGGCGAAAATGGCAAGAAGGTAAAGGCCGACCATGCTGGCAGAACCGAAACCAGCGAGGTAATGAAGATGTATCCAGAACTGTTGGAACTGGACAGGATTGACGGCTCCATCTGGTTCGCACGCAAAGGCAAAAACGCCACCGCCGAATTCGGGGACTTCGCACTGGAATGCGCGGCTCTGGACATAGAGGAACTGCTTTTCAAAACAGGAGACGCAAAATGAAAATATTGTTGATGGGCGGAACTGGCTGGCTTGGGCATAACATCGCCAGGCAACTTCTGGCAGAGGGCGAGAATGTCACGATTCTCACGCGCGGCAAAAAGCAGACTTTCGCAAACGAGATGCCCCAGGGCATTGAGACCATCATCGCCGACAAGTCGGACGAGGCCGCAATGGCGCAGATTTTGAAGGCTGGCTACACGCACATCATTGACACGGTGCCCTCCGTCGCCTCAATCAACAACGTGAAGAAATACGCTTGCAATCTGCACCACTACATCCATTGCAGTTCAACAGGCGGCTATGCGCCGCTGCCATTCGTTCCATGCGATGAAACGGCGCCATACGGCGGCTTCGGCACCAACAGCGGCTGGGCGCAGAAACGCATCGTGGACAACCTGGTTCTGAACAGTTTCCTGGAGGAAGGCTTCCCCGCCACAGTCATACGCCCATGCTACATTACTGGCCCTGGCATGCTGCCGCTGGACAACCTGGGCGGGCGCCGCCAGGACTTCATCAAGGACATTCTGGATGAAAAGACACTTGACCTTCCAAATGACGGCCAGGCCTTGCTCCAGCCGATTCATGTGGAGGATTTGGCAACGTCATTCCTGCTTGCGCTGGCAAATCCATGCAGCAAGGGGCAGGTCTATAACATCTGCCTGTCACACGCCGTGCATATCAGCACCTATGTTGAGCTGAACGCCGCCGCATTGGGCAAGAAGGCCCACATCAATCTGATGCCACTGGAAGAAATGCTGGAGAAATACAAAGCAGACATCAACGAAACCTGGCTGCGCTTCTTCGCCTGCGACATGTGCTTCTCCATTGAAAAGGCGCGTTGCCAACTGGGCTACAATCCAAGGCACACGCCAGAAGACACCATACAGGAAACCGCCATCTGGGCCGCCAAATCCCAGGGATTGATTTCTTGATTTTAATCCACAGATTAACGCAGATTATCACGGATATATTGTCAAATTGTTCTGTCCCTCTAGGGGGGAGGGAAGGACGATGTATAAATTTGAATCTTATAATTACAAACAAACGCATTCAGAAAACATCAATGAGCATTCGTCTTAATAAATATTTCAAGATAGCACTCATTATTTCAGTATTTCTGACGATATTCACATTGTGGTTTCATGGTCCAAGAACATGTTCTGATGCAACTGGCTACATAATGGGAGCCATAACACTGAAATATTCCCATTCCTATCTATGGCAGGCTTCAGATGCTCAATTACAAACAGAGGGTTTTGCCTATGAATATACATGTCCCAAAAATTCACTGGATTTAAATGAATACAAGCGAGACAAAGCACAGGGTTATCAGACACATTGGGCAATCGGCTATCCTTTGCTTACCTTTATTGCTGGCAAGATGACAGGATTAAATGTCAAATATTCGTTTTGCCTGGTTAATACGATTTCTATAATAGCCACACTGCTATGCACCTGGTTCTTCATCCGTTCCAATAATGTAAGCATAGACAACGTAGGAAGACTACTATTTCTGATAATCTTTTCCTCATATCTTTGGCTCATATCTATGGTCGCATTTTCCGAAGTTCCATTTCTTCCAATATCCATTTGGATGTTATATGAACTGGATTTATACATTCGCAAAAAAAACTTAAAGTATCTATGGGTATCTATGTTGCTATGCGGCTTTTGCATACTTCTGCGTTATGCAGGATTGTATTTGATAATGGCAGCCTTCATGTCAATTTTGATAAAATCACCAGAGGATGATGAATTTTGCAAATATCCTGATGTTGGGAAAAATTATGTATTACGCAAACAGATACTTCTTTCTTGCGTATATTTTTGGGTCTCAATCATTCCATTTGGCTTCTGGCAACTGCGCAATTATCTGCTGACGGGAGGATTACGCGGCACAAAAATTGCAGAATCTGATCTTATTGGACGATTTTGGGAGCTTCTAAAACTGCCAGCTGCCATATTCTTTCCATTGCCCCCACAACTTGCCAATATAAATTTGCTTTTTAGTACATTTCTTTTCATCAGGCACATTGTTTCATATTTTATTATATCTTATATAATCTGGCAACAACTATCCATAAGAACACCTCAACGAAAAGGCATGCCTCTTTTGTATAGTTCGTTTTCATATTTGATATTCATCTGCATAAGTTCATTGTTGACTGGTGAACCTTATCCACTTGATTTCAGAATCATGCTTCCCTTTATTTTCCCATTAGGCATGTATTGCATTATAAATACCCATTCAAAATCACTTTTATCAATACCAATACAAAAAACTATACATATCCTTTTATATACTTCACTTATTTGGACATATTCCTATTTGATTCTATTCCTTGGAAAAAACATCAAGTGTGCCTTATTCTATCATTAACGCTGCAGTTCCTCAAGAAGGTATATATTTGAAACTCCCGTATGAACTTCTTTCAAGAACCTACCATCGCGGGGAACAAAGCAAAAAGGAAAAGCCACGAGGCAATTTTCAAATCACAAACCTATATGTGGCTTTTCCTATAGGAAAACTAAAATGAAAGCAAGATCTAATAGACAAACGCAATAGATTTGAATATTACCTTTTGATTATCTGGCAAGGCTCAGAAGCACGCGACCTGACTGGGGTATGGCCTTTATTTCGCAAGAATTGTATTTTTCCAGGAAGGCATTGCGTATGTTGTCCAGTGTCCAATCCTGGTAGATTTCCTCTCTGCCGCGCATGAGCCGTTGCGTCTGTACATC
>JAFYGL010000718.1 GCA_017543165.1 Victivallales bacterium
CGCAAGGCGCACAATTGGTAAAGAACTCATCCATGAAAACTACCCTCATAGGAAAACAGAGCGTTGGATAAAGTTACTTGCTACTCCCAGGTATAGCCTTCACTCCAGCGATAGCCGTATCTTGCGGCCCTGTGGTGCTTGCTACCGCCTCCTGTTGGCGGATCGCCAGGATCCACCTCTGGCAGATTAAAGAAGTACTGCCATTCTCTTGGCACCACATGGCCATCGATATACAGGGTGTTTGCCCTGCCTGTAGGAACGCTGCCTTCCTTGTCCGTCAGGCCATTCCAGCCAGCGCCAGCGCTTGCGCGTCCTGCATCAATGCCGCCATGGCGGAAAAGCAGGTCGCCATAGTATCTAAAATACCACGAAGATCTGAACAGGCAGTTGTCTGCGGCATAAATGACGTCGGTGGCACTGTTCACGCAACTAAGCTTATGGGATTTGATGACATCGTTACCATCTACTTTAACGGCTGACCAGCCAATAAGAAATGTATTATATCCATAGCTGTATTGGGTATCTTCATTTGAGGAAGGGCATGAGAAAGTGCCTTTGCGCTTGTTGATACCCTCGGTCTCGCAGCCATAGCCTGTGTAAATCGCGCTTTTCTGGCCCTGCCAGTCCACGCCTGAAAGCACGGTCTGGGGCGAGTAATAGCGCCCATCGTTTCCGCCCGTCAATCCCTTTGCCTGTCCGTAGTTAGCGGCGCAAACCCAGTCTTCGTTCTCGTTCGAATACAGCGCCTGTGCAAGACCGATTGTCTTCAGGTTGTTTACACAGGAAATGGAGCGCGCCTTCTCGCGTGCCTTGCTCAATGCGGGCAGCAGCATTGCCGCCAGAATGGCGATAATCGCAATTAACACCAACAACTCAATCAATGTGAATGACTTTTTCATTCTGTTCTTCCTCTTGTTTTTGTATTTTGAAAAAGATTATCCAAATATCACTTTTGTTTTTCAAGGACTGCAATGCCAAGCGGTGGTATCTTGACCGACAATTCCGTGGCGCCGTTCTTTTCCACTACTTTTACTGGCAGGCAGGGGTAGAATGTCAAGGAGCGCACGCCCTTCACTGGCTCCGTAGTAAAGAATTTCGACGGCAGGTAGTAGTGCGATGTATTGGCGGCCAGGATGGTTCCGCCGCTGAAACTCCAGACACGCAGGTATTCAGGCTGGAAATGTGATATGTCATAGAACTTGTATTCCTTGCCTCTTACAGGAAATGCCGCATATTTCCTGAAGAGCGCGACGCATTTGTCCCAGAATTCAGGCCGTGGCATTTCATCAGGCAGGGTAGCCCAGAAACGCAATGTCTCCTCACGCTCATCAGGCAGGAGTTCCGTCCTGATGGATTCCAGGCATTGGGAGGAAGACCACGCCTCCGCGCCGAATGAACCGTCCCGCATGACGCCTGCCAGCAGGACTGGCGCCTGGCGGGCGAGCAATCCGCGCAGTTCCTCCTCAGGCCAGTAGGCAGGGTGTATTATCAGCAATGGCGCAACTGGGTACTTTTCCGCTGCGGCGGGCGTCCCGCTCCAGGCAAGAGGCAGGCCGTGTGCAATCAACTCCGCCAATGTGCGGGGCGTATTGCTGCGGCGACGCCTGCTGTATTCCTCCAGTTCCCTGTCCAGTGCGGAACTGCTCCAAAGCAGCAGCGGTGATTCAGGCAGGCCCTTGACAGGCGAGAAGGCAAGGTTCCAGGTCTCGTCCATGACTTGCCATTCATCGCGTGAAATGCCGTCCGCCAGACATGCCATCACTCCCTCAAGGCAGCCGCGTCCCGTATCCGCAAAGACCATTGTTGAAAGGCTCAGTATTTCCGAGGCCAGCAGCGGCGCGGAATGGCGCAGCACGCAATATTCCTCCTCGTCGTCCTTTACGCAATGAAGTTGAAGCAGCCTTGTTTTCGGCATGCAAGCCTTCAGGCAGAGCAGCATGGCGCGGTTCCTGTCCAGCATTGAAGTGCTTTCTCCCTGGTTCCATCCTTCCAGTTCGACTGTGCCAGCGCTGCTCTCCACCACAAGCGCATCTATCCCGCATTCTTCAAGGACGCGGTAGTCGGTGCCATAGCGCCAAATTGCTTCCAGCGGGTCTTTCACCCAGGCGCTGAGGCAGGTCAGCAGTTTGCCTGTCCTATGCACTGCCGCAGAAAGTTTGACCAGGAATGAACTCTGGCACGAGGTCAGAAACCTGCACCACTCCAGCCTGTGGCGGGAGATTATGTAATCGGCACGCTCCTTTATGGAGCCAGGCGGTATGTGAACGCCTGCGGCCTTCTCGAAGCGCCCAGTCATCTCCTCCGAAAAGTCAGCTTCTCTCAAGGAGCCCCTTGATGTGTTCAGGCCATCGCCTATCATGAAGCCCGCAAAATCAAAGTCATTCAGGAACAATTCCAACTGGCTCGAGAAATAATCCTCGTATGGCGTGCCATCGGACATGGTCTTCCACGGGCAAATGCAAGGCGAAATGCATCCTGTGTCCAGTGTCATCATCAGTTCAGGATGCAGTTTTTCAATCCATTCATCGTATTCTGGCAGATTCCGCGCCTGCGCGGCCTGGGAAGTAGTGATTGAATTGCTGGCCTCAAGAATCATGCCGACGCCATGCTTCCTAAGTTCCGCAAGCAGCCCGCGAAGCTGCGATGCAGTCCATTCCTGGCGTCGTCTTTCCTGATTGTATGGGCGCCCGTCGTATGAGCAGAACGCCGCATCCAACTTGAAATCACCCTTGTTGGGTGAATAGCGGTGCACCATCTCGTTGCAGCGAGCCAGCAATACAATATACTGCGGCTTTTTTTCCATCCTGCCGAGAAAGTCCCCCACGCCAAAGTCAGGCAGTCTGTTGTCAAAGCCAATCAGCTCAATCCAGCACCATTTGTCCCAGTCCTGCAATTCCATTTATTTCTCCTACGCCTCTCCGTCCCCCCATGCCACTTTAGCAAAGGTAGGATATTCTATTTATCCACAGATTTCCACAGATTATCACTGATTTCTTCAAGAAACGAGCATGAAAGTGATTTTGACAAGGCGCTGAAGCAGCGCAGATTTCCATTTTGTTGGCGGAGGCAAAACTAGTTTTGCCTCCGCC
>JAFYGL010000719.1 GCA_017543165.1 Victivallales bacterium
GACGATGCGCTTGCCGCCCCGTGAGATTTCGTCAAACCACTTCAGGCCAGCGTTCATGCTGTTGGGGTTTGCATTGTATGCGTCATTTACCCAGAACACGCCATTGATGTTGCTGACCGCCTGCCTTGCACCAGGCAACTTGCAGTTGGCAAGCACCTTTGCCGCCTCTTGCAGTGGCAGGCCATTGGCGATGCCAAGCGCCGCTGCCGCCGCCGCATTGCAGGCCTGCTCCTCGCCGCCTATGCCCCAGACGACTTCCGCCTTTTCTCCAGTGTCCTTGCGCACAAGTGCCAGCGCATAGCCAAAGCCGTCCTGTCCCTTGCGTATGCCACCGTATATGGCCCTGATGTCGGCGCCTTCCTGGAGGCCGAATGTGATGACTTTCCTGCCATTTGCGTGCTTTAGCAGAATGTCGTAGCCAGGACATTGGTATGGGACGATGCAGATGCCGTCCTGCGGCAGTGCCTGGTAGATATCGCCTTTTTCCTCGGCGACGCCGTTCAGGTCCTTGAAGAATTCCAGGTGCGCTGCGCCGACGCATGTTATGACGGCGATGTTGGGCTTGACCATTGAGGCAAGCCTGGCGATTTCGCCTGGATGGTTGCTGCCTGTTTCAATGACCATTGCCTTTGTGTCCTTGGTCAGGCGCAGCAGATTTCTGGGCACGCCGAAGAAGTTGTTGGTGTTGCCTTCGGTCTTGACCACGGCATTTGGGTAGATTGCCTCCATTATTGCGGCGCACATTTCCTTGGTGCTGGTCTTTCCGCAGCTGCCTGTTATGCCCACTGCCTTGATGCTGGCAAATTGCATGCGATGGGCATTGGCAAGCTGGTGGAATGCGGTCATGGCGTCTTCCACCAGAAGATAGCCGACTTTCATGGCTGTGAGTTTTTGCATGAGGGCGTCATCTGGCCTGCGCTGCGATATGGCAAGTGCCGCGCCTGCCTCAGCCGCATTGCCGATGTAGTTGTAGCCGTCGGTCAATTCGCCTGGGAGCGCGATGAAGATGTCGCCTTGCCGCAGTTTGCGGGTGTCATCCTGGAGATTCGGATTGGCCAGTTCGGCCTTTGGCGGCAGCAGCCATTGCCCGCCAGTGATGTCAATTATGCTTTGCTTTGTGAAAACTGTGCTCATTTGTTGTAATGTGGGCGATTTATATGGGCGCCGAGGCGGCGCCCACATGGATGCTTGATGCGTGCCTCTTGTTCACCTTACGGTGCGGGTGTCCCTGTACCAGTCCCAGAAGTTCTTCAGGTATTCCAGTTGTTCCTTGTGGTCCAGTTTGCAGAACCATCCGTTGTTGAGGATGCACCATCCGTCCAGTGTGCCTGCGTCCAGCCACTTTGCGATGTGCTTGCATTGCAGTTTCATCTGGTCCATTGGCAGTGCGCCGCCGCCATCGCCGTAGGCATGGAGGAAATGCCCCTGGATAAAGTCCTTGCCCTCGAACACCTCACGCCATTCGCGGAGTGTGTTCTCATACAGGGAGTTCCAGAAATAGTCTGATGAATTCCATGCCCAGATGGCGGTGCCGTCGATGTACGGTAGGAATGGGATGACGCCCTCTGGCTTCTGGCTGACGTAGTATTGCACCACATACAGTTTGAGATTCGGGTTGGCGGAGACAAGTGCCTCCTTGATTTCCTTCACCTCTTCAGGGGAGATGTTCCTGCTTGGGCTGGTGGGCGAGCGGAAATCGTCAATGATGGCGCCCTTTATACTTGGATGCTCCAGTGAGAAGCGGCTGACCTTTTTGGCGGATTCCTTGTATTGCAGTTCCCAGCCGCCAAGGCCAGGGCCGTTCTTCTCGATGTGGGTGAGGCCAACGAATATGTTCTCGCAGTCCTTGATGAGGTTGTACTGCTTCTCGTTGATGTACTCCTGGCCGTGCAGCGGATTCATCCAGAAGAAACTGCCGCATTTAAGCATGGAGATTGCCGTTTCGGCACTGCAGCTGGTGGAACCATCCACAAACATCATTTTGCCAGGAATCTTGTCCTCAAGAACATAGCCCCACAGCCAGAATCTTTTGTCAAACTTGTTCATTGTCTCTCCTTTATTTCAGTAGTTCAAATTCGTAGAGTTCGATGTCCTTCTTGGTGAATTCCAGGCGTATCTTGACTGTCCTCAGCGTCTTGCCGAAGTCCAGTTCCAGGTCATATTTGCCAGTGGAAGTGCGTTTTGCCTCTGGAACGACCCATTTGCCGAACTTCCAGATCTTCAGCGTCAGATCCTGTATGTCATGGCCATATATGCGGGCCTTGGAGAACTGGGGCACCTCGTCCGTGAACGACATTTCGTACCAGGCGGCCTTGAAGTCTATGTTGTGGGGCTCCCAGGCGTCCACCATGATGTTGCCGTCGAACATCTTGTCCTGCTGTTCCAATGGGCGTATGCGGGTGTAGGGCTTGCTCGGTGGGAAGTCCACCTCGATGGTGCGGGCCTTTCCGAACAGGATGTTTCCACGATGTGTGCGCTCGTATTCCGCCTTGTCAATTGCGGCCCTGACATCCGCCTCCGACGGGAGTTTGCTCTCTTCCTTCTCCGAAGTCAGAACATAGACCTCGTATGGCTTCAAGGACAATGTGACCTTGCCTTTGCTGGGCTTGATCACTTCATTGGAGCGGAAACGGAACAACTGCTTGCACTTTGTCTCAAAGGCGTATTCCTTTGGCTCGTTATAGACATTGCATATCACATACATTGTCTTCTTGCCGTTCACGAACATGCGTCCTTCGTCGCCAGGCAGGCGCTTCTGCTCTGGGGCGGTGATGTAGTCGTTCAAATAGTACAGGGAATTGTAGATGAAGTCACAGCCCAGGTTGACGCCTGGACGCGAGAAGTGGTCATACCAGATATAGGGTGTGATGCCCTGGCCGCCATGCACCACGCTGGACCATACGCTGACGTTGGTCTCGTCAAATGTGGGATAGTCCGCAAACACGTTGTTGAAGGAGTATGAGTGCACCTGAGGCGTCAGCATCAATGCCTTGTCAGGCCTGTTGAGTTTTTCCACGCTGGCGCACATGTCCCTGAGGCGCTGGGGTGTGCAGCCATACAGGCGTTCGCCGCTGGGCATGACGGAGGGGCTCAGGTACGGGTGCGGATTGATGATGTCACAGCAGTCGATGTATCTTACGGGGTCCCTGGAGATGATGACCACCAGGCGTGTGGGGTCCAGTTCCTTGACGTACCTGTAGAGGTGCCTCAGGTAGATTGGAGAGAGGCCGCGGCATTCTGGCTCGTCAGAAAGATAGTATGAATATGCGGGGGTCAGCCTGTTTTTTTCGATGGCTTTCTTTGTGGCGTCCAGCACCTTCTGCGATGGCTTGCGGTCGAAGACGACTTCCTCTTTTTCAATGTTGAATGTGAGCAGGCGTCCTGGGTCCAGCGTGGTCCAGGGAATGAGGGTAATTGGATGCTTGGAAGCGGTGGTGGGGAATTTCTCCAGCACTGCCTTTGATGTTATCCAGCCAGGCCCGCCGTACCATCCCAGCTGGTACTGCGCCTTGCCTGCCACGATTATCTTGCCGTCCCGTATCCATGCGCGGGCATCGTTTACATGCTTGACCACGGTGTTGATGTCGCCAACAGAAAGTGGAATGTCACCTTTTTCTTTTGCCACATTCACCTTGAACGAGGCGAGGCCGTTTTTGACGGGCAGTTTGTATGCCTTGCCAGCCACCGTCAGCGTGACTTCCTTTTCCGCTGTATTGACTTTGACATTGCCAGCCAGCCAGCTTGTGTCCTCGCCTGGATAGAAATGGCCGCCATATTGGGGTGAGGTGAAGTTGAGCGCGTAAGCCGTGGCATCCACCAGAACTGGATACTTGCGGTCGCAGACCACCTCGCCAGCGGCGTTCTTCACTGTGAGGGCGATTGGGGTGCGGCCGTCCTTCTCAAATGTGGCGGGCAATGTGACGTTGTTGGAGCCCTTCTTCAGGTTTGCGCTGATTTTCTGCCCCATGGTTTCCAGAGTGTATTTTCCAGCAGGTGCGCTTGCCAGTGAAATCTCCACATCCAGAATGCCGTTGAAGCCCCTGTCGTTCCTGCCCTGGGTGCCGAATGTGACAGTTGGTATCAGCATGTCGAACTTGGCTGGCTTTGGAGGAATGCCCGTTACCATGTTGAATTTCTTGGTTTCATGGAAACTGCCCTGCAGGTTTGCCCAGGAGCTGTTTTCCGTGGTCGCGTGGCTCTTTTTGGGGCGGGAGTAGCGCGCCACGTTGATTGCCCAGTTGCGGGCGGTCTTTGCGGCGCTGGTCATGTAGAATGCGCTGTATGGGAAGCGCACTTCCAGTATCCATGCGTCTGAGGTGCGTCCCGTGGCCAGCTGGAAGCCAGGCTTGTACGGGTCAGGCTTGATGTTGCCCGCCTCCGCAAAGAACTGTGACCAGTATGCGCCGCCAGCCGTAAGGGCGAACTGGTAGTATTCGTCCTTGCCTGCGGTAGGCGCGATGAAAATCTCCACCAGGTCGTTGGCCCAGGCGTTGGTGACTTCGCCTTTCAGATCGTCTGACAAGTCCTCAAGGCCATAGCATTTGAAGCCAAAGTAGAGTGCGTCCTGGTCGGTGAGCATCTTGACCTCTGTCTTTTCGGAAGGCGTGGTCTTGCCAGAGTTTTTCAGCAGCACGAAGTTGCTGATTGTATTGGCGGCCTGCCATGACTGCTCGTCCAGTTTTCCATCGATTTTAATGCCACTTGCAGGGGAGAGTTTGTATTCGACAGCAAAGAGAGACAGCGCTGTCAAAATGCCTAGAAACGCAAACTTGATTTTCATTGGAACCTCGTTTTTATTTGATTTCTAATCTAGAAAAATCTTCATGCGAAAGTTATATGCCTTTATGACAAAGTCAAATAAGACAGGCACTTTTTACGAACTTGAAATGCCATGGTGGGATGGCTCGTTGCATTCAATGGCAACGGCGCTATCGTTCTTCTGTAATGTTCTGTAGTTTTTTGCCGATGACGTGTGGCAAAACAAGATTGCACCGTTATTTTATGTAGTTGTTGTGTACCTCATATTGGGTGGAATTCTCCTATGAAAATGCTTTGTAACGCATGAAAATTAAAGGTGTTTCTGCACTGTATGGTCTACCAGCACTGGGATTTGTTTGCTACACTGAGCAACTGAATGGTTATCAAGAAACAATTAGATAAGAATGAGAACGAAATTGATTATAGCAGGATTTGCCGTATATGCAATGCTGTTGTTAAATGGGTGCTGCTTTTGCTGTGCAAGATATGAGGCTAATGTCCGTCCAGACACAGTAAAGCCCAGTGCGGCGGTGTCGGGGAAGTACAGACTGGAGCGGATTATTCTGAATAAGTCCGAATTTGTCGATATTGGGGCTGTTACTGAAGACGAATATGTTGAAATGAAGTGGTGGCATGAAGCAAGCAAGATATATAATAGTAAAAACGCGGAGGTGGAAGCGTATGTGAAAGAGGTACTGCGGGAAGTCAATTGGCAAGAACTCGTAAAGCAGCTTGAAGAACCAAAAGCATTTGATTCATTTATACATAAATGCGCGAAGGAAATGCCTTATCTTCAAAAATTTTGTGTAAAAATGCTAGAGGAATATCATACAGCTGTCGATACAAATGATGCAGAAAGCAAGTCTAAGATTATCAGGGACATGGTTTTTGGGTATTGTGGGAACAAGGGGTTTGTGAAATTGTCATCCGCTTTTAGAAGGGGAGATCCGAAAGCCGTACGTCTATGGCAAGGCAAATCAGCATGGATGCAAGAGTGGAAAATAAAAGATGAATATAGAACAACGGCCGGGTTTGATGCACGTTTGTATAAACCATGCGAAAAGATGTTCTTTGATGCAGTGCAAGCCTCACTTTTGAAGAACTATTCCAATGTCTTTACAACCTCTCAAAATGCCACGCCTTTGACTGTGCTTGTTTCATTTGAGAACAAGTTTGAGAATCCTCGCAATTCTGGTTTGCTGTTTTTTATGCTTGGATACCCCTACGTTCAAGAACTTGAAGTTACCTATCATATTCGCGTTGTGCCAAATGCCATTGGACAAGGCCAAGATAAACTCTGGAAGGAATTTGCTGATTCAAAACTTGAATATCCACCATCGGCGCAGAATGGCGGTGCGGTCAGGATACGTGATATGTGGATGTCTCTTTTCATACCGATTTCACTTTTGGGAGTGCCTGGAAAATCAGACTGGCCTCAAAAGAGAACACTATTCAAAAATAAAAACGCCTATTCAGATCAATACGATGCTTACAAGATTAGCAGCAATCCTGTCAAGTATATGGAAACAGAAATCTTTGACCCAGTATGTGATGGTGACATCATTGCTGCGCTGATCATGCGTTCGCTCAACAAGATGGCAGATGCAGAATAGGAGAGGCAGAAATGCGCATTTTCTGTTGTTTCCTTTCTATTTTATTAATTGCGGGCTGCAAGTCATACACGGAAAAGATGGCTGTCCTGAAGAAGGAGATTTCTTTGGATTGTCAGACTGCTAGGTACAGTGCATTCGATACGAAAGGGGTGAACCGCTTATTGGCGTTTGAGGAACGCGGACGGCTCTGCCAGCTGAAGGGGAACTGGCATGGCAGCGCAGCCGAATACAAGGAGGCCATGGACTATGTATTTACAATGTCCGAGACAAAACCAACGCTCAGCATGAGCGATATGTTGAAGAGCGCGATAGCCTCGACATACGGAAACGACATGGCTATGGACTACGCGCCTTCTGCGTTTGAGCAGATGATGCTCCATACGCTTGATGCATTCAACCGTCTTGCGATGAGTGAATGGGATCACTTTGGCGTGAACGTCCGCAATCTGGAAACGTGGCGAAATGAGGCGGCGGAATACATAGAGAAGGATGCTGAGACGCTGCGCAGAATAGGCGCGACAGGGAATAGTTCGGCGGCAAAAGAGGTATTCAAGCAGAATGATGTTAAACGTTCCACAGACAACATCTACGCCCTTTATCTAATAGGACTCTACCATGAGATTATCGGCGACCCATCCAATGCCATCAAGGCGTATCAAGACATCATGCGCATTCAATATGACACGCCGACGGTAAAGGAGGCCATGAAGAACCTTGATTCACCTTTGCAGTCTGGCGAGGGAGAAGTGGTCGTTTTCCTTGAGGAAGGATTCATTCCCCCAAAGCGGGAGAGCAAGCTCTACAACGACGGCATTCTGAAATCGGCGACACCAGCGTACGTTTCATTTGATTGCATGCCTTATGAGGATGGCGGTCCGCTTTTCATCATAGAGAACGGAAAGAGGATAGCCCGCACAAGGCTCCTCTGCGATTTGGCTCCGCTGGCCGCAAAGTCGCTTGATGAATGTATGCGCGGCATAATTGCACGGCAGATTGCGCGAACAACCGTCAAGACCGCGACGAAATTGGCTCTGGCAACGACTGCCGTTGGCTCGGCTGCTGCTGCCATCTCACGCGGGGGGGACAACAAAGGAGCGATAATTCTTGCCGGGGTGGGGACGCTCGGCTATGTCGCGGTGGCGATATATGCGGAGGCGAGCGAAAGGGCCGACCTCCGTTCATGGCTGCTTCTGCCTCGACAGGTGCAGATAGCGCGATTCACAATGAAAGAAGGAAAGCACCAGCTTCAACTCGCCACCGCGGGGATGAGGGAGAATGTCGTTGCGGAAGTCAAGGCTGGGCAGAGGACACTTATATATTGCATAGCCGTGCCTAATTCAATGAAGGCGTTCTCTGTCTGCATGGATCAAATCAAATAATAAGGACAACGATGATGACATTAACAGTGTTAGGTGTTCTGGTTCTTGTCTTAATGACGGGTTGTGTTACCAATTCAACAGGTGGGATAGAGGTTTCGTTGAAGGAAGGTGGTGGTCAGGCAAGCATCCGTATCGATGACAGTTCCTTCAAAAGACATGTCGATGTGGAGGAGACACTTCTTCGCCGTGCTACAACAGGCTATATTGAGGCACGGGTGCGTGTTAGGAACCGTGAAAAACGTGACTTTGTCATGCAGTATAAGTTTATGTGGTTCGACTCCGACGGCATGGAAATACAACCAGGCAGTCGCCCATGGGGGCAGACAACTCTGCATGGCGGTGAGGCCGTGACACTTTCTGCCACTGCACCTGAGAAAAGCGGGACCGGATTTGTCGTGCGTTTGCGTCGGATACAGTGAATTTGAGACTATAAGGAGACAATGAAAATGAGAATATCGAGTAACCTTGCCTATGTGGTAGCAGTGGTGTCTTTGGTTCTTGTGAGTGGTTGTGCGTCCACCTCCAATTCCCCCTATCGTGATCCAACCGAGGTGCGAGGTAGTGGTACGCGGTTCACATCGTATGATTTCCAGCAATGTGCCATCACAATGGTTGATTCTATGCTTTCCAATGCAGAACTGGAGCGGAAAATAAGAGAGCAGTTCGGGTCCAGGACACCTGTCGTGGCTCTCGCCTCTGTCGCAAACAAAACCGACCGTATCTTTGAGTTGCGAAGCATGGAGCAGGCAATTGAAACCAGACTTGTCAATTCCGGCAGATTTGATTTGATTGACCGCAAGGCGGAAAAACTGCTCATAGATGAAAAGACGCATGATGCTGAAAGTGTTCTGACCAGTGATGCGGGTGCAACGGATTTTGGCGACCAGGCCCGTGCGGACTATCTTCTCACAGGAAAACTAATCAATGACACCGATTCCGACGGCAGGACGCGTGATGTTTACTACCAGCTTACGATGAAGCTCATAAATAAGAAAACAGGCAAAATTGACTGGAGCGGCGAAAAGGAAATTCGCAAGGTCTCGACACGTCCGACTGTAGGATGGTAAATGGAGGTGCAACATGTCAAATTTTAAATGGTATTTGAAAGTCAGTGCAATTGGAATCTCAGTTGTCATTTGCATAATGCTAATTGGATGCGCAAGCACGACCACCTATACTGCCGAGGA
>JAFYGL010000720.1 GCA_017543165.1 Victivallales bacterium
ACTGCTTTTCAGGGAATGTGTGGAGGTCATGCTGGATCCCACTGGCGGCAAGGACACCTATTTCCATTTCGCCGTGGGGCGTAACGGCGCCTTGCTCGATAGAAAGTGCGAGCAGGGCGGCTTCATCGGAGACAAGCTATGGGAAAGCCACTTTGATGCAAAGGTCAAGTTGCAGGAGAACAGCTGGACCTGCGAGCTGGCCATACCCTACAGGGCATTGGAACTGCGTGAAGGCGGCGCAAAGGAGTGGAGCTTCAATGTGACGAGGGAATCCACCGAACTGGCCAGCATTGCCAAGAACGGCGCCTTCAATGTGGCGGGCTCCTTCCTAAGGCTTCCCGCCCCCGATTTTGATCTGCGCCCATATTCCTGGGAGATTTCGCCTGTCAGCAGTAAATTGCAGCTGAATGCCAGGAAATACGCCTTCACCCTCAATGGCGAGATTGTGAACCATACTGGAAAGGACGCCAGCGTTAATGTGGCCAGCACCCTGATTGGACCTGGCGGCGTAAGTGCGTTCGTGGTGAATCCCAATGTCAAGGTGCCTGATGGCAAGAGCACGAAATACGCGACTGCCAAATTGCAGGGAGGCGACAGCGGCGCCTACAAAATTGTGACGCAGATACGCGACGTGGCCAATGGCCGCATTCTCAGCGAAAAGGAGGATGTCATTCAGGCGCAGTACCAGCCTTTGTCAATCCGCGTAATTGCCCCCTCCTACAGAAATGCCATCTTCGCAACGCAGAAGTTGGAGAACATGGTATGTGAAATTGGCATCAATCTTCCTGAAAAGGAACTGGAGGGCATCCAGTTGAAATACTGGCTTTCAACCGAGGATGGAGGCAAGGTGATATTCCAGGACAATGCCGTGCCAAATACGGACAAGGTGCGCTTCAGCTGCCCCAACAGCAAATTGCCGGAAGGGAAGATTTTCGTCAATGCAAGCCTCACATCCAAGGACGGCAAGCCCCTGGGCACTGCCTGCGATGTGGTGCGGAAACTGCCCTATCGCAAGAACGAGGTGTTCCGCGGCGATGATGGAAACTGGTACATCGACGGCAAGAAGACATTCCTGCTTCTGGGGTGGAATTCAAAACATGCGCACCAGCCAGGATACGTGGCCTCCATGCCCAAGGGCGACAACAACCTGGGAATGAGCGGCCTGGGCTTCGGAATGGTTTCCTCTGGCTTCAAGGCAAGATACTACAAGGAGGGCTGGACAGATTATTGCACGGACTTCTTCACCAAGCGCGTCCAGGGCTATATGAAGGATGAGAATCTCTTTGCGCATTATTGGCTGGACGAGCCAGATTGCGGCGGCTGGTCCCGTGAGTTTGCGACACGCGTTGCAAAACTGGCGGCGGAGATCGACCCATGGCATCCAGTGCTGATTTCCACTGGCACCCAGGGGGTAACTTCGTATCCTGATTCAGGTGAACTCAATGGCTTCCACTGCTATCCGTCTCCAAGGGTGGACAAGCCAATGGCCAACTTCGTCAAGATCGTGGCATGTCTGGACAAGTACAACCGCGAGAAGGTGAACTTTGAAAGGCCCCAGGACATTGTATATCTGCATCAGGGCTTCAATTATGGCGATGTGGGAAACAAGAACACCCGCGTGCCTTCATACGAGGAATACCGCAACCAGAATTTCCTGGCGCTGGCGATGGGTTGCACTGGCATTCTGCACTACAACCGCATTGGCGTTCCGTATCCCGAGTTGATAACTGGCATGCGCGAACTTACAAAGGAGCAGAAGATAGTGGGCGAACATGCCGTCATACAGCAGCCAGTGCCACTTGCCTCACCAGCGCCTGAACTGAAATTGCGCGCATTCAAGAATGAGAATGACGGTTCCTACTGGATTATTGCGGTCTATGCGAAGGACGGCGAGGCGACGCTTGAAATACCAGTACCCCAGAATGGAAACTGGCAGGTGCTCAGCGAGAAGCGCGGCATTGCCGCCCAGAATGGCAAGTTGAACGACAGTTTCACCGCATATCAGGCGCACATCTACACAACCGACAAGACTGACTACAAGCTCATGCCTGTGGAGGAAATCGTCAAGACCATCGATGCGGAATACGAGGCGCGCAGGAAGCCCGGCAACCTTGCGTACCAGCGTAGGGAGAACCAGGTGCTGGTGGTGTCTGCATCCTCAAACCACTACCATAGGCAGTCAAGTTTCGCAAAGGACACCTGCCTCTGGCATGTGACCGACGGCGTGATTGACAATCCGCACCCCGACCTGAATTTGCAGAGCTACTGCGATGCAACGCCAAACAAAGTGCCCGACTGGGTTGCGCTGACCTTCCACAAGCCAGTCACCGCAAAGGAAATCCTGGTCTATCCAGAGAAGGCCAGCCTCCGTGACTTCGAGGTCCAAATCAGCAAAGACGGTCAAAACTGGACCTGCGTGAAGAAGTTTGAAGGCGAAAAGGGCGCATGCCATATCGCCAAATTCGCGCCACAGAAAATCAAGGCTGTGCGCATCTTCGTCACCAAGAACAACGGCCCAAATACCCGCATCGCCGAAATCGAAGTGTACTGATAATGCCCTGTGGTCTGTGGACTGTGGTCTGTGGACTGTGGACAGTG
>JAFYGL010000721.1 GCA_017543165.1 Victivallales bacterium
CACTGTTTTTTTCACTGGAATGCGTGTTTTACCAGGAGAAATGGAACAAAAGAGGCCGCAGGGACTAAAGAAAAGCAAGTTTCCCCATGCCCCTGCGGCCTCATTCGTGCCTTTTCACCAAATAACTGCGCCAATCACCTGTCCCACTGCGACATTTTGACGCAGCACACTGCGTCAAATATCAACGCAATGGTTCAAAGGTCCGTTGCCATGTCCCAGATGCGGGTCATTCTGCAATGCCTTTGTTATATATTCCTTTGCCTTTCCGACCGCGTCCCGCAGGGGAAGTCCCTTTGCAAGATTGCTGGCAATGGCCGAGGAAAGCGTGCATCCGGTGCCGTGCGTGTTCTTGGTGTCGATATGCCTGGTCTCGTACCAGAAGCACTCGCCATTGACGTAAAGCAAATCATCCGCACAATCAGCAAGATGGCCGCCTTTTACAAGGATTGCCGCCTTTGTCCTCTTGGCGATAAGCTGCGCCGCCTGTATCATCTCCTGCTTGCCGTGTATTGCCTCCACGCCCGCCAGGGCAGCCGCTTCAGGAAGATTCGGGGTAAGGACATCCCCCAATGGCAGCATTTCATTCTGCAACGCATCTTCGGCGCTGGCCTCAAGCAGCCTGTGGTTCGACGTTGAAATCATCACTGGGTCCAGCACTATGTTTCTTGCCTTGTAATGGGCAAGCCCCTCCGCCACGGCATGGATTATGCCCGCGTTCGCCAGCATTCCAATCTTGACCGCATCGGGGAATATGTCGCTGAAAACGCTGTCAATCTCGCTTCTCACGAAGGATGGTTCAGGCACATGTATTGCCTGGACGCCCAGGGTGTTCTGCGCGGTAAGCGCAGTAATGACGCTCATGCCATACACCTTGTGCGCACACATGGTCTTCAAATCAGCCTGGATGCCTGCGCCGCCAATGGTATCAGACCCCGCTATTGTTAGTACAGTATTCATAATCAAGTGGTTCTAGATACCTAGATACCTAGATGCCTAGACACCTAGATACCTAGAGCCTTCGTTACAGTTCGTACTTGTAGCCGTCCAGGTCCTCGTCGTCCGCCTCTTCCTTGAGGTCGGATGAGTTCCAGATCTTGTCCTTCAGAGCGGGGTCAGCCTTGACGGAGCTGTCCTTGACCTTGTCCAGGTACCTGCTCATCTGGGTGTTCAGCTTGTCAAATGCCTTTGCCAGCGCTGCATAGACATTGTCCTGCTTTGCAGCGGCATGCAGGCTCAGGTTCTTGGCGTTCAACTGGATTTCCACTATCTGGAAAACGCGCTCCGCCGCAAAATGAATGTGTGCCGATGTGATCTTCTGGGTGGAGAAGTCAGCCACAAACTTGTCCATCTGCTCCTGGGCTTTCGCCTTCACTGCATCTTCCACTTCAACTTTTGCCGAAAATTCAACTTTCATGATTCTGCCTCCGATTTTTCGCCTGCGCAGCCACCGCCCATAGCCTCAAGGATTGAAACTGGGGCCCAGGTACACGCGCTTGGCATCTTCGTTGTTCAATAATGATTCACTTGTTCCAGTGAAAAGTATCTCGCCGTTGCAAATCAGGTACGAGCGGTCCACAATGGCCAATGTCTCCCTCACATTGTGGTCCGTTATCAGGATTCCCAATCCCCTGTCCCTGAGATTTGCGACGATTTTCTGCACTTCATTTACATTTATGGGGTCCACGCCGCCGAATGGCTCGTCCAGCATCATGAGCTTCGGCGTAGTGGCCATCGCCCTGGTTATCTCCAGCCGCCTGCGCTCGCCGCCGCTCAAGGTCATTGCCTTCTGCTTTGCAAGATGCGTCAACTGCAATTCATCCAGCAATTCGGCAAGACGTTCCTTGCGCTCTGACGCCGTCATGTCCAAAGTCTCCAGAACGCACATGACATTCTGCTCGACAGTCAGTTTCCTGAAAATGGATGGTTCCTGCGCCAGATAGCCCATTCCAAGGCGGGCGCGCTGGTACATGGCCAGCTTTGACACATCCTGGCCAAGAAACGAAATCTTCCCCTGGTCAGGCTGTATCAAACCCGTTATCATATAGAAGGAAGTGGTTTTCCCCGCGCCATTGGGGCCAAGAAGCCCCACCACCTCGCCAGGATGCACCTCCAGCGAAACCTTGTTCACCACGGCACGCCCGCCGTACACCTTGACCAGCCCTTCGGCCTTTAGCAAGACATCATCGCTCATTTCGGCTCGGCCTCCTTCTTGTCGCCCGAAGACGCCTCCTTCTTGTTGTCAGAAGATGCCTCCTTCTTGTCCGTGCCGTCCTGCTTCTTGTCATTGCCTAGAATGCCGCCAAACGCATTCCCGCCGCCCTTCTTGACTGGCAGCGTTATCGTGGCGCGTTTCATTGTTATGACATTCTTTTTACGGTCATAGACCACCTTGTCACCAGTCAGAGTGTTCTTGTCCTTGAGCAGGATGCAGTTTCCGCTGAGTGTCACGGTCTCGCTGGCGGCGTCGTATGCGCCTGTATCGCCAGTGGCGCTTTCCGTGGAATCCAGTTTGCGTACAGTCACGCCGCCGTATGCCTCAATGCTCTTGAGCTTGTTGTCATCGTCAAGATGCACCAGCATCTTCTTTGCGGAAAGGCGCACCAATTCGTCCTCCACCAGCACATTGCCTTCCATTTCTATTGTATGCTTGTCCACCAGCATCTCAATGCTGTCCGCAGTTATATTCCATTCCTGCTCCTCCTGGACATCCTGTTTTTTTGCAGGCTCCTTCTTCCCCTGCCCTTTTGGAGCTTCGTCAGCCTCCTGCGCCACAAGAAGCAGGCAGCCCATGGCCAAAAGCAAGAATGTAAAGTATCTGTACATAGAACTATTCCTTCTTTTTGTCCTTTTCCGTATCAAATTTCAGCGCATAGCCCTTGAGCACGGCCCTGACAGAACTCCTGATGCGTATCATGCGCCCCTCCAGATACGCATCATACCCAATGCCCTCGATGAAAATGCCATCTGCCACCAGCCGTACAGGCGCATCGCTCTTGACCTCCTTCAGGGATTGCAGAAAGCGGCAGCCTGGCGAGCGCAGTTCGTATGTACGCCCGTCTGACTGGTGGAATTCCGCCAGAAAGTCGTTTATCATCACAATGGAGCCATTGCGCTGCGCCGTGCCCCCAGTCAGACGCCAACTCAAGTTTCCCTTGGAATCCAACCCATGTGTGCTGAAATTCTGCAAGGTCACATCCCTGACCTTGTCCAATGCGCTTTCATCGCCAAGGCACTGCAAAGCCACAAATGCCAGAATTGTGCAGAACAACAGCCTCACTGCTCTCCCTTGTATTGTGGCAAGGCATTGTCATAAACGTAGTTTTGCACTGCCTTGTCATAATTTCCCTGCGCCTTGAGCAGCCTTTCAGCGAACTCACGCACTGCGCCTTTTCCGCCGCAACGCTCCAATTGCCACAGGGCGGCCTTCTTCACCTCGGGGACTGCGTCTCCCACAGCCACTGGCAATGCGACCAATGCCATCGCTGGCAGATCAATCAGGTCATCCCCAATGTACGCGCACTGCGAAAGCGACACATCGAAATGCGCGGCTATTTCAGTCACGCCCTCCGCCTTGTTGCGACAGCCCTCATGCAAAAGGTCTATCTTAAGCTCCTTAGCGCGCTGGCGGTTCGCATTGCTCTGCCGCCCGCTCAGCCATGCAATCTTGAATCCCATGCGACGCAGCATTGAAATGCCAGTGCCGTCTTGCACATTGAAGAACTTGATTTCTCCTTCAAGGGAGGAGGAATAGCCGATGCGACCATCGGTCAGCACGCCGTCCACATCCAGGATAAGCAGTCTTATGTCCTCAACCTCGCAATGCATCGTTTATCTCCTTGACGCTTGTCAACAGTCGCTTCAACTCATCGAGAGGCACGCTGTTCGGCCCGTCCGACAATGCCTTTTCGGGATGTGGATGCGTTTCCAGGAAGAGCCCGTCTATGCCGACTGCGGCTGCCGCCCTGGCCAGAGGCGCCACGTATTCCCTGTTGCCGCCGCTGGAAGTGCCATTGCCGCCAGGACGCTGCACAGAATGTGTGGCGTCGAAAATCACGGGGTAGCCCAGTTCTCTCATAATGACCAGGCTGCGGAAATCCACCACCAGGTTGTGGTAGCCGAAACTGGCGCCGCGCTCCGTCAGCATAATCTTGTCATTGCCAGTGGAAAGCACCTTCTTCGCGACCTGCGCCATGTCCTCAGGCGCCATGAACTGGCCCTTCTTGATGTTCACGGGAAGGCCAGTTTCGCCAGCGGCGATCAGCAGATCGGTCTGCCTGCTGAGGAATGCTGGGATCTGCAATATGTCCACCACTTCCTTGCACTGCTCGCACTGCCACGGCTCATGAACGTCCGTGAGCACGGGAATGTCAAATTCCTCCTTGACGGTGGCAAGTATCTCCAGTCCCTCGTCAATGCCCCGTCCCCTGAAGGAGGACACGCTGGTCCTGTTGGCCTTGTCAAAGGAGGCCTTGAAGATGTACTTTATGCCCAGGTCCTGGCAGCATTGCAATGCGCCCGCCGCCACCTGGAGGAAAAGTTCCTTTGATTCGGCGACGCAAGGTCCCGCAATCAGCACCAGGCCGCAGCCTGTGCCGATTGAAATGTCGTCAGTCAGCTTCACGTTCACGCCAGCCATCGTGTCAATGCAGTCAGTAGTTTCCATATTCAGCACAGTCCTCTTTCCTTCAGCATTCTTTCAACCAATTCAATATCCTCTGGCACATCCACGCCCACGCTTCGCTCCGTGGTGACAATCACGCTGATGTGCGCCCCATGCTCCAATGCGCGGAGCTGCTCCAGGAATTCACATGCCTCCAGCGCGCCGCGGGGCCAGCTCACGAACTTGTCCAGAAAGTCCCGCCTGTAGGCATAAAGCCCCCAGTGCAGCAATGGCTCGACAGGCACGCCGCCCTTGCGCGGGAACGGTATGAGCGAACGGCTGAAATACAAGGCCATCCCCGCCTGGTCCAGCACCACCTTGACAGCGTTCACGTCCGATGGATCCCTGCCGCTGGCAGAGAACGGCACCGCCGCAGTGCCCATTTCAGCGCCTGTGCCGCGCATCTTCGCTATGAGTTGGGAAAGTACGCTTGACGCCATGAGGGGCTCGTCCCCCTGCACATTGATTATAAGGTCCGCGTCAATGTTCGCCACAGCCTCTGCAATCCTGTCCGTGCCAGTCTGGTGATTCGGCGAGGTCATGACGGCCTTTCCGCCAAACGAAGCGACTGCATCCACTATTCGCTGGTCGTCTGTCGCCACGATGACATCGTCCAGGTCCGCGCATTTTCTTGTGGATTCATAGCACCACTGCACCATAGGCTTCCCCGCAATCAGGGCCAGGGGCTTTCCTGGAAACCTGGTGCTGCCATATCTGGCGGGAATGACCGCAACTGTCCTTTCACTCATAACTCCACTCTCCTTGAAATGTTAAGTTTCGCAAAATATACTTCAGTTACCTTGTTTGTAAAACCATAAAATAAGAAAAGTCATATTTCAATGATAATAGGTCACTGAATGATATTATGCGCGGCAATGCACCGCACACAAAAAAAACTCCAATAATGACTTGCGAACAGAATCAGAAATGATAAAATATGCACTCTATTCCACAAACAAGCAACGGAGGTTTACAATGGCAAATGAATTGGACGAATTGACAGGGCCAGTCAATGCAGCTGGACACGATGTGAATGTAATTGAGAAGCAGTTGCCCGTCACCATCGGGGTGGGCTCGGTGATTTTCGAGGTCATGCTCTGGGTATGCGGCATCATCCCAGGCCTCATCTTCCAACTAATGAAGACAAACGCCAGAAACTATTTCAGGCAGCTTCAACAGAAACTCCAGGCGGATGCATCACAGATTGACAACTATCTGGAGCAGCGCGTGCAGAGTCTCCAGAACGTGGCGCCCCTAGTCGCCAAAGCAATAGATTTGGACAAGGACGTGATGAAGACCGTGGCGGCATTCCGCGGCGGG
>JAFYGL010000722.1 GCA_017543165.1 Victivallales bacterium
AACATGCCTTGCTTCTGGAATACAGCATATCATCACCAAATACCGCGATTTTGCGGTGTCCCATATCCCACAAATAATCAGCTGCCAAACTGCCTCCCTTGTCATCATCGACCTCAATGCCGTGAAATCCATTCAGCAAATGTGTCAATGTCATTATCGGCAGACGTTTGCTATGATTCTGAAGCACGGTCTTTGCGTTGGTAGCCCCTCTTGATGAACAAATCGGAACCCAGATGCAGGCATCAACGCCCTTGGCAACCAGGAAATCCATGGCCTCCATCTCAGCCTGCAATGTATCCTGTATGAATATGGGCAGCAAGTGGAAGCCGTCTGGCGCAAGAGCCTGGTCAATTCCGGAAAGTATTTCCGCCCAGAACGAGGCCCCCACTGAACCACGCATGACATAGCCAATGATATTGGTGCGCTTCAACGCCATCGCACGCGCATTGACATTCGGCTGGTAGTTGACACGGCGCATAACCTCCTGTATCCGCTGGCAGGTTTCCTCTGAAATATGGTACTGCCTAGCCTTGCCATTGAGACACAAGGAGGCCGTAGTCTCGGAAACACCAGCCATCTCGGCAATTGCCCGTAATGTCATGCGTTTACTTGGCATTTGTGTATTGTTGATATGCCACGGCCACAGGCCATGCACATTTAAAAAGCCACGACAGCGGATGCCATCGTGGCTTTTGCTTTACCTAGTGCCTATCAGCCCAGGTTCTTCTTGAGGATTTCAAGCTGCTTTGCCAATTCCTTGGGCAGCTTGGCACCGAACTTGGCATAGTGGGCATCGATTTCGGGGAGGACTTCCTTCCAGCCTTCCACATCCACGCTGAACAGTGCCTTCTGGTCCTCTTCTGGGATGTTCAGGCCAGTCAGGTCCAGTTCGCCGTCAGCAGGCAGATTGCCGATTGCGGTTTCCTTGGCCTTGGCTTTGCCGTCGCAACGGCCAAAGATCCACTTGAGGACGCGGCTGTTGTCGCCATAGCCTGGCCACATGAAATGGCCGTCTTCGCCGCGGCGGAACCAGTTCACGTAGAATATCTTGGGCAGCTTCGCGCCAGGTTTCTTGCCGATGTTCAGCCAGTGCTGGAAGTAGTCGCCCATGTGGTAGCCGCAGAATGGCAGCATTGCGAACGGGTCGAAACGCAGCTTGCCCTGACCTTCCAGGACAGCGGCAGTGACTTCGGATGCCATGGTGGAGCCCAGGAACACGCCGTGCTCCCAGTCACGCGCCTCGTTCACCAGAGGAACCACGGTCTTGCGGCGGCCGCCGAACAGGAACGCGGAAATCGGAACGCCCTTCGGGTCTTCCCATTCTGGAGCAATGACTGGGCACTGCTTTGCAGGCGTGGTGAAACGTGCGTTTGGATGGGCCGCCTTCTTGGTCTCGCCATCAGGTCCCTTCATGTCAGGAGTCCATGGACGGCGCTGCCAGTCAATGAGGAAGTCCGGCTTGTCGTCATGGTCTTCCCACCACACGCCGCCGTCGGGTGTAAGGGCGGTGTTCGTGAAGATGCTGTTGCCCTTGTTGACAGTGCGCATCGCATTGGGGTTGGATTTCATGGAGGTGCCTGGCGCAACGCCGAAGAAGCCGTTTTCGGGGTTGATGGCGTAGAGGCGCCCGTCTTCACCGAACTTCATCCATGCGATATCGTCGCCGATGGTCTGGACTTTCCAGCCAGGGATGGTTGGCTCCATCATGGCCAGGTTTGTCTTGCCGCAGGCGCTTGGGAACGCGGCTGCCACGTACTTGACCTCGCCTTCGGGGCTTGTCAGCTTGAGGATGAGCATGTGCTCAGCCAGCCAGCCTTCGTCACGTGCCTGGACTGTGGCGATGCGCAGGGCAAAGCACTTCTTGCCCAGCAACGCGTTGCCGCCGTAGCCAGAGCCGTAGGAGATGATTTCGCGGGTTTCGGGGAAGTGTGTGATGTACTTCTTCTCCACTGGCGCGCTTGGCCATGGAATGTCTGGCGTGTCACCTGGCAGAGGATAGCCGACGGAGTGGACGCACTTGACGTATTCGGAACCTGCGGCGATCTTGTCCAGGATGATGGTGCTGACGCGTGTCATGATGACCATGTTGCACACCACGTATGGGCTGTCCGTGATTTCAATGCCGTACTTGGCGATGGGGGATTCAACCGGGCCCATGCTGAACGGGATCACATACATTGTCCTGCCAACCATGGCGCCCTTGAAGAGCTCGTTGAACTCGGCCTTCATTTCGGCTGGTGCCTTCCAATGGTTTGTGGGGCCTGCGTCCTCTTCCTTCTCAGAGCAGATGTATGTGCGGCTCTCGACACGTGCAACGTCGCTCTTGTCAGAACGCGCATAGTATGAATTTGCAGGCTTGTCCAGTTTTATGAATGCGCCAGTCTTCACCATGAGATTGGCGATTTCATCATACTGCTTCTGTGACCCGTCGCAGATTACCACCTTGTCAGGTGTGCAAAGATCAATCCACTGCTGAAGCCAAGACTTCACTTCGGGGGCCTTGATGTCATTGAATTCCATTCTTCCTTACCTCTTTTGTTGATAGAGACTTTTGGTTTAAATCTGGCACTTCTCCCATAATTTTATGGGTTAGCACCTTGCCTTTTGAGTAAATTTCGCTATAATATACCCTCGTTTATTTCCTTTTCCACATTTTTATGCGGAATATAAAAATTTCCATGGAAGATGATTTTAAAATAGAGGAAGGCAGCATTTCCTGCCCAATGCTTGTCGTACAGGTGAAAAACATACCTGACGAAGGCATGGAGCTGCAGGGCGAAATTCCTTTGCAAAACCTGGATTTGAGGGACGACGACCGCTTTATCTTCGGCGACGCGCTCCTTTCATTCAGGCTGCACATTTCCGTCGCCCGCCATGACGTGCTGGTCAAAGGCTCCCTCAGCGCCACAATACAGGCGATATGCGACCGCTGCGTGGAAACAGCGCCTCTGGAAATCCGCTGCGACGAGGTGTTCCACCGCTATAAAAACGAGGCGGAACAACCTGTCGATTTGACCGAAGACATAAGGGAAGATATATTACTCGCTTTACCGCAGGTCTTTCTTTGCAAGGAGGATTGCCTGGGCCTCTGCCCGAAATGCGGGCAAAACCTGAATCTGGGCACATGCGACTGCACGGATGACGAGGAACCATTCGAGGAAGAGGACGAAAAGCAGGATCCATGGGCCGCTTTCGACAATCTGAAACTGGACAAATAGATTTACTTCATTAAAAATAAAAAGAACCAAAAATCCAAATCAAACAACAAATCAGGAGTTAAGGAAAAATGGCCGTTCAACAAAGTAAAGTCAGCAAGAGTATAGTTCGCAAGCGCCATGCAGCAAACCGCTACAAGGGCGTCCAGGTTACAGTCTGCCCCAGCTGCGGCGCAGCCTGCCTCCCGCACAGGGTTTGCAAAGCCTGCGGCATGTATGACGGAAAGCAGGTCATCCAGATCAAGAGCAAGGAAGAAGAATAATCCATTGTTCCGCCTCAAAAAGCACTGATAGACATCAGTGTCTTTCTACTTGAAGGGTACTATCAAATTACAGGGAGAGCCGATGGGCGCAGACATAATCAATATTGCTGTAGATATAATGGGGGGAGACAAAGCCCCCGACGCGATTATTGAAGGTGTTGCGCAAGCCCTCTCCATGTATGGCAATGACTACCATTTGCTTTTGGTAGGCCCTGAAAAGACAATCAAGCTTGGGCTGGGGAAATACGGTCTTGAGAATGATGAGCGCCTTGAAATCGTGAACGCCACTGAGGTGGTGGGCATGGGAGAGCACCCCGCAACCGCAATTCGCAACAAACGGGATTCCTCCATTGGCGTATGCATGGACATGGTACGCCAGAACAAGGCAAAGGCCGTATTCAGCGCGGGAAACACAGGCGCCGCCGTGGCAGCCGCCTATTTCAAATGGCGTATGCTGCCTGGCATAAACAGGCCTGCCATTGTAACTCCACTTCCAACGGAAAAGGAGCCATTCCTGCTGCTGGATTCTGGCGCGAACTCAGATTGCACGCCAGAGAATCTGCTGCACTATGCAATAATGGGCAGCATCTATGCCGAAAGCATTTACAAGCGCCCGAATCCAAGGATAGGCCTGCTCAGCAATGGCACCGAGGAGACGAAGGGCTGCAAACTGGTGCAGGGCGCATTCAAGTTGCTGCAGAACTGCAAGGAAATCAACTTCATCGGCAACGTGGAAGGGCATGACCTGTTCACTGGCGATGTGGATGTGGTGGTCTGCGATGGCTTCGTAGGCAACGTGGTGCTCAAGACCTGCGAGCAGCTGGCACTTGCCATGGGACACATAATAAAGCGGAATCTCAAGAAGAATCCAATCTGGATGATGGGCGCACTGATGGCAAAAGGCGCCCTGAAGGACTTGAAAAAACAGGCGGACTACTCGGAAACGGGCGGCGCACCACTGCTTGGTGTGGCAGGAGTATGCATGATTGGTCATGGCATCTCGAATGCAAAAGCCGTTCGCAATGGAATACACGCCGCAGGCGAGTTGGTTCGCCAGCGTGTAAATGAGACTATCTCGGAAAAGGTCAGCAAACTGGCTCTTGTCGAGAATATGGAATAATGTTAAGCGCCATGAAAATGGCACAATTGGTAATTACTAGTAATCAGGAGAAGCAAAAATGGCAGCAAAAGTTGATGCAGAACAGTGCGTTGGATGCGAAACATGCAAAGGCGCTTGCCCCGCAGAGGCAATTGAAATGGTTGACGGCAAGGCAGTAGTCAAGGAAGACGTTTGCCTCAGCTGCGGTGTCTGCGCTGGCGAATGCCCCGTGGGTGCTATCACAGTTGAATAATTTCATTCAATGCAAAAAGACGCCGTCCTCCCCAAGGGGGCGGCGTTTTTTGTTGTTCACTCTGTTCTCAGAGTGTTGTTGCTATAGAGCATTTTGTTAAGGTAATTGTACTAGCGCACTATGTTCAAGCCAGCAGACCTTCATGGGGTATTTTTATAGTTTTCTTCACAATAGTGTAGAGCATCACCTATAAAAAACTACAACACCCTATGAATCTGCAAAAATAGACTGGATTTTTTCGCCGAAGGCGCTACCTTTGGGTGGTGGGTGGGGGACGGTTACACCGTCCCCCACCCTATGTGTGCACACATA
>JAFYGL010000723.1 GCA_017543165.1 Victivallales bacterium
CCCTGGTCATCAAGGCACTTCCTGATTACAGCGGGTTCAAGAGGCACTGCGGAAATCTGCACTGAGCGGTATCCTATGCCGCGCAGCATTTCCAGTGTCTTTGCAAGGCCAGCCTCGTCCTTGCAGTATTCACGCACATTGTACAGCGTGACCGCGATTTCGGGCGGCTGCACGTTTTTCTTTGCAACTGTCTTCTTCATTTTTCTCCTTGATTTTTACAAAACCACGTATTTAGCCAGGAACAAAATCGTCAAAACATACATCAATGGGCTGATATTCTTGCGGCGTTCAGAGAAGAAGTTCAGTACCGTCCAGGAAATGACGCCCAGGCAGATGCCCTCTGAAATGCTGTATGCGAATGGCATCGCCAGAATTGCGATGTATGCTGGAATGGAGTTCAGATAGTCTTCAAAGTCGATTTTCACCACGCAGGTCATCATATAGAAGCCGACAATAATCAGAGCAGGCGCCGTGGCAAAGGCGGGGATTGCCAGGAAAATCGGGGCGAAGAGTATGGACAGCAGGAACAGCAGGCCTGTGACCACCGAGGCAAAGCCCGTGCGCCCGCCAGCGGCAACGCCTGAGGCGGATTCCACAAAGGTGGTGACAGTGGAAGTGCCGAACACCGCGCCCATCATGGTGGCCAATGAATCGGAAAGCAAAGCGCCTTTGATGCGTGGCAGCTTGCCATTTTTGTCCAGCATTCCCGCCTTGGTGGAGACGCCAATCAATGTGCCCAGCGTGTCGAATACGTCAACGAACATGAATGAAAGCATGATGACCACGAAGTTGAACGACCTGACGAGAGGCCAGCCCTTGATTACAACAGTCTCATCGCCGCTGCCCTTTATCATCGTCCAGGTGTCAGCTGAGAACAATGCGCAGAACACATTGGTGAAATTGCCCCATGCGGAAGTGAACGTGCGGAAATTCAGTTTTGGAATCAGTGAGAAGCATCCGATATCAGGTGAAACCACATACAAGCCTACCAATTCGGCGATAATGCCCAGAAACCAGGTTATGAGAATTCCGAAAAGAATCGCGCCATTGACTTTCTTGTACAGCATCCATGAGGTAACCGCCACGCCCACCAGCGCCAGCAAGGCGCATATACCGTGGTTGTTGATGTTGCTCTTGTTGAAATTCTGGAAGCCCACCAGTGTCGCAGGATTGTCCACGATTATATGGGCGCCCTGCATTGCAATGAAGGCAATGAACAGTCCTATGCCCACGCTGACAGCCGTCTTAAGCGGAAGTGGAATGCTGTTGAAGATTGCCTCGCGCACTTTGGTCAGGGACAGCAGCAGGAAGATTATGCCCTCCACAAAGACCGCCAGCAGCGCGAATTGCCAGGAATATCCCATGCCGCGCACCACAGTGAAAGCGAAATATGCGTTCAGTCCCATTCCAGGTGCCAATGCAAATGGATAGTTGGCGAAGAACGCCATAAACAAAGTACCCGCAAAAGAGGCCAGCGCAGTGGCAATGAAAACACCGTCCTTTGGCATTCCTGAAACGGAAAGTATGTCTGGATTCACGGCCAGGATATAGGCCATGGCCAGAAATGTGGTGACACCTGCCAATATCTCTTTCGAGGAATTGGTGTTGTTCTCCTTGAAATTGAAGTAATTTTCCAAAGACATTTTTACATCCCTTGTTTTAGATTGACACGCTAATATATGTTAGATTAAAAATTCATCAATTTCAACTGGACAGTATTCTGCTCCACGCCAAGCAGCCCGCAGACAATGGGGCATTTTGCCATGAAGAGGAATGCGATTGGCCTGCCCGTGCCGTCCAATGTCTCGAAATTGCCCTGCCCCTTTGCGATGATCAAGTCCGCACTGTTGAACGCCGCCTGGAATTCCTGGCTGCAATATTCCAGAATGGTGCCTGGTATGTTGCAGCCACTGTCAATCACCCTGCATTCGCCCATGCCCGAGGCCTCCAGTTCCGTGCGTGTTATGTCATTCAGAGTAAAGCCGCCCCTGACGCCGTATGTAACCTTGTCCTGGTATGGCTCCATGAAGACCCTGTCAAACACGGCCTCGCCGCAATTGTCCAGAATGTACAGGATGCTCTTTGCCGAGAGGACTTTCCTTTCCAGTTGCGCCACCGCCTCCAAATCTATTTCGCGCTGGAATGCCTCCTCCATGACTTTCAGCGCAGTATCCGCCCGCAGGTCGCTGTATATGCCGAAATCAAGCACATTGCCAGATGTGGCAAGCCTGAGCCTGTGCTCGAAACTGGCTGGATTGTAGCCTGGAAGTTTCTCCAGATTTGAGGCCAGTTCCAATGCCAGACTGGTGGAGGCCGCCTTCTTGTCCGCGTACGGGTCGGGATTCTTGATACTGGCAGTTTTCTGCGCCAACTCCCACACCTCTTGCAGGTGGAATGGCGGCGGCATGCGCATGTCGCAGGCAGCCAGGCAAGCCAGGCCGCCGCGCAACACCGCCAACTGCTCTGTCTCCTCACGGCACAGCAACTTGGCAATGTCCAGCACATTCCTGGCAAGGCAAGGCAAACAATCAGGATAACTCTTCATCAAAACACCTCAAAAGCACTAATTATTCGCCTCTACTTTAATTCATTTGCCTTTTTTTTCAATTGCTTCTTGACATATACGTTTCATACATTACGATTAAGAGCGTTTTTAAGAATCAATCACAAACATCAAAGACATCATGACAAAGAAAGTTTTCATTGACGGCAAGGCAGGCACCACAGGCCTTAGAATATATGACCGTCTCTCACAACGCCAGGACATCCAGTTGCTGACTCTTTCCGACGAGGAAAGGAAGGTCACCCAAAGGCGGCAGGACATGCTGAACTCATGCGACATTGCGTTCCTCTGCCTGCCAGACGACGCAGCCAGGGAGGCAATCTCACTCATTGAAAACCCAGATGTCATCGTACTGGATACATCCACCGCACACCGCACGCTGGATGACTGGGCATACGGATTCCCCGAACTGTCCCAGGCACAACTGGACAAGATATGCGCCTCAAAACGCATCGCCGTGCCTGGCTGCCACGCCAGCGGCTTCATCGCCACGGTCCATCCGCTGATTGCGGCTAGTGTTCTGGAAAAAGACACATTGCTCACATGCCATTCACTCACTGGCTACAGCGGCGGCGGCAAGAAGATGATTGCCGAATATGAAGGCGACGAGAGAAGTCCGCTACTGGACGCGCCGCGGCAATACGGCATCACCCAGCAACACAAGCACCTGAAGGAAATGGTGAAAATGTGCTCTCTGGCGAATCCGCCTGTATTCTGCCCCATCGTGGCGGACTTCTACAGCGGAATGGAGGTCACTGTCCCGCTCTTCAAACAGCAGGTCAAATGCAGCCTCCAGGAAATCAAGGACATATACGCCAGCCTGTACCAAGGGTCAATCGTAAGCTTTGCCGACAATGCCTCGGAAAACGGCTTCCTATCGGCGGCGGCGTTCAGCGGCAAGGACAGCATGCAGATCTGCGTAGAGGGAAACGAAGACAGGATTTTGCTGATCGCCCGCTATGACAACCTGGGCAAGGGCGCATCAGGCGCCGCCGTGGAATGCATGAACATCGCCATGGGCGTGCCTGCAACAGAAAGCCTCGCACTCTAACACCTTCATTTTAACGCAGAGGCGCAGAGACGCAGAGATTTATTCAGCTCTGTCCTCCAATGAAGACAGAACTCCCAACAAATACAGCAAGGAGAATTGACCAATGAAACGCTTAATGTTGCTGGCAGGAATCATCTTTGGCGTATTGGCATCAGCATTTGCATTTGAAGTCGATATCCCCAAAGGCGGTGCCCTTTGGAAACTTGACAACCTTAGCGCGGAGGTCATGGGCGGTGCGCTGCGTTTGCGTGAGATTGGGCCCAAAACCTACGGCACAGCTAAAATCAGGATACCTGTCAGCGGTGCCAGATACCTGCAAATCGTCGCAGGGCAAAGCGAGGAACCGCAGCATTACATTTCAATAAGCAACGTCTCCACACAGGCTGGTCCACGCGGTTGTCTTTTCCAGGGATGCAATACATTCCCCCTGCCCAAAGACAACTTCACCCTGGCATTGACACTTCGCGGCCCTCGTGGCGAGAAGGCTGGGGGCTGGTATGACATCAGGTCGGTCCGAACTGTGGATGTCCCGTCTGGCGGATTGGCAATCTCCGCCGACAAGCCAGTGGTGAAAGTGGGTGACACATTCCGCGTGGATTACCATGGCATTCAAGGCGGCATGGCTCCTACAGAGTTGCCATTGCAGGTTTTCCTTGGCTCCAGCATGGCGCCAGTCACATTTGGCGAGCAGGTGATTCTGCGTGACAATGGCAAAGACGGCGACCTCCATGCAGGCGACGGCATCTATTCGGCGGTGGTCAAGGTCACGGAGAACGCCACCTGCCTCCAGAATGAACAAGGACAGCCTCTGCCAGGAAGCACATTGTGCTTTGCCGTGGGGCTTCCCGCAGGCGCAAGAAGCTATGGCGTGGCTGATTTCTCCCTGGATATCGCCACAAAGAACAAAATGCTGAACAATACCAGGCTTCGCTTGACGCCGACAGCAGCCGAATACCGCCAGAAATGGGAAAACGCGGTGGCTGGCAAGGTCAATCTTGCATTGGGCAAGCCAGTGGACTTCTCATATCCGCCAAACTTCCACCTGACAATTGGCAAGAACAATACGGACCGCCTCGACCTGACCGACGGCAAACTTTCATCTAGAGGCGATGATGTACTGCGCTTCGACAGCAGGGCTGTCGGCTGGCGCTCTGGAGATGACCTGTCCAATGGCATCGACTTTGTGATTGACCTGGGAAAAGTCGAGCCCGTGGCAAAGGCAGTCATCCGCATCAACTGCGGGGACAAGCTGAAGCAGGTGCAGCGTTCCCCAAGCAGATTCGCCGTGCTGATAAGCAAGGATGGGAAAATGTATTATCCCGCCGCGCCGCCCATGCTCAAACTCCAGCCAGGTGAAAAAGACCAAAGCGACTTCAAAGGGCAATTTTATCTTGAGGAAAACGACGACAATATTTTCTGCTATCCCTTTGAACTGGCTATAAACGCCAACGCCAGGTACGTGATGGTAAGAGTAGTGCCTGACGGCGGCAACCTCTATTGCGACGAACTCGCCATCCTGAAGGCAGACGAGCCAGTGTCAGACGCCGCATACAAGGGTACGCCAGAGGAAAGGCTCATGGACGGCTGCGTCCTGGCGCCTTCATTCAATGGCGGTTTCTACATTGCAGACAATGTTCCCGCACCTAATTACTTCAAACTCCGCGACCTGCGCGCAAACAAGCCCAAGGAGGACATGAAGATGGTCATCGAACTTCCAGCAGGCATTGTCTGCCGCAATGAGGATGTTGCTTCAGAGAGCATTGAAAAACAGGGGAAACCATATACACGCTTCATGTTTACGATAAACAAGGACCCCAAAAAACGCGCCAGGCAACTGGAACATGAGGGGATGTTTTTCCAGGCGCCAAAGAATGCCGGAAAACCTGGCAAGGCGTACTTCTATGTGACCATAAAAGGAAAACCTTCGCATGTAATGGAACGTGAAATCACCGTGATTCACATTCCCGAATCAAATCAGATGTTCATGGGATTGACCGTGCTCAGCCGCATGAACATCGGCGACAAGGCATGGCCTGGATATATGGACAACTTGCGCAAACTCGGTTTTTCATGTGCGCAGATCTACCCATATTACTACATGCGCAGCGGCGAACCCAAGTTCTCCAAGGAATACATTGATGCAATCCAGGCGGCGCACAAGGCTGGATACAAGATTGTAATTGGCTTCAATGGCCTGCTTGGAATGTACCACAATGAAAACCATCCCAGCGAGGATGTATGGTGCCTGACCGACAATCCCAGGCACAACCCATGCCCTTCTTTCCGCGGCAAGGAATACCAGGCAGAACTGGCAAAAATCACACGCGCAGTGGAAATGTTCAAGCCTGCCTACATGCAATGGGACATAGAGCACTGGTATAAAGCCCTGGGAGGTATGCGCAACTGCACCCGCTGCCAGGACGGATGGAAGAAGTCAGGCAAAACTTGGGAGGCATATCTTGACGACCTGAGCGTCGAACTGAATCGGGACCTGACCGAGGCAGTCGCAAAGGGCGCCCGCAATGCCTCCATCCCCACGCCTGGCATCTACAACTACAACCGCCAGGCACTTAGCAAGATCTACCATAGTTTTGAAAAATGGGAACTCAACAAGCAATTTGTAACTGGCTCACAGCCCAGCCTGTATGTTGCAGGCAATGAATACAAGGTGCACAACTCCATCAAAGGCAACTATAATCTCCAGGATGACAAAGGCCAGCGCAACATCGCCCCAGTCCTGACACCTGGGACATACGGTGCATACGAGCCTTACCACTTGGAACAAATGATATATGAAACCATGCTCAATGGCGCAGTCGGCTTTTTCTACTTCCCATGGAGGGGCTTCGTCAGCCCAATTTACTTCTACTACCACGCCAAGGCAATGCAGAATGTCATCAGACACCAGGAACTGATATTCACAGGCGAAGTATTCACGCCCAAATGCGACCAGGCAAATATGACATTGTCTGGCATCAAAACCAACAAAGAGGCATTGATCCTGGTCGGCAACTACCTGGGAATCAAGGGAAACTGCTGCATCACCCCTCCATTCAAAGCGACATCCATTACCGATGTCCTTACAGGGGAAACAATCCCGCCGTCCGAACTGCAGAAACTCAATGTCCCGATTCATCATGTCAGGCTCCTGCATTTGAGGTGACACTCCCTCATCAGACATGGATTTCTTATTCCACAGGTTTTCACAGATTGCCATAAGGTGATTTCCAGAATGAAACCTGCGAAAAACTGCGGTGGCATGGAAAAAGGCAGGAAAGAGAGGCATATCGAGGCCACGATGGCGAAACTAAACTTGCAGAAGCCCGAACTGGTGGCGGCAGATCTGTTCAACGTGTTCACATTCAAGGGGAGAGGCGGGTTCCCGCGCATGGCATTCCCCATTGACTTCCACAGTTCTGCAAGTATTTATGTTTTTTTATATGTAAAAAAGAATGAATTGAATTATATTACGCCAATCTTTTGTACTTTTCAGCATAAAATAGCAACAAATGACAGACAATCCCGTAAAAGTTTATTTTCTTGGGTCGGGTGCCATAAGCATACCCATACTCGACGGGCTTTTGCGGTCTGAAGAAGTCAAGGTTGTCGGCGTTGGTTCGCAATGCAAGGTGCAGAAGGATGCAAGCAAGCCAATCCGCACAATGACCACGCCGCTGATA
>JAFYGL010000724.1 GCA_017543165.1 Victivallales bacterium
CTTGATCTTGAGGTCGATCTTGGGGCCGTAGAATGCGCCGCCACCTTCATCAACCTCGCAGTCAATGCCCTCTGCCTTGACAGCCTTCTCCAGGGATGTCAATGCCTTGGCCCAGGATGCATCGTCACCGACGGCCTTGGCAGGCTTGGTGGCAAGGTATGCCTTCACATCCTTGAAACCAAAGGACTTCCACATGAACATGCTGAAGCGGAGGACCTCGCGTATTTCGTCCTCAATCTGCTCAGGTGTGCAGATGATGTGCGCATCGTCCTGCGTGAAGCCGCGCACGCGCATCAGGCCATGCAGGCTGCCCGAGTTCTCGTAGCGATAAACGGTGCCAAGCTCCGCCCAGCGGGCTGGCAAATCACGATATGAGCGTGGGCGTTCCTTGTAGATTTCAATGTGGAACGGGCAGTTCATAGGCTTCACATAGTAGGGATCGCCGTCAATGTCCATTGAAGAATACATGCCTTCCCTGTAGAAGTCCAGGTGTCCGCTGGTCTGCCACAGCACAGCCCTGCCCACATGCGGGGTATAGAGCAGTTCGTATCCATGCTCGTAGTGGGCTTCTTTCCAGAAGGTCTCGATTGCATGGCGGATGCGCGCGCCGTTTGGATGCCAGCATACCAGGCCCTGCCCGATTTCATCATGGGTGCTGAACAGTTCAAGTTCAGTGCCGATGCGCCTGTGGTCCCTCTTCTTCGCCTCCTCGATGCGGTCCAGATAGGCCTGCAAATCTTCCTTGCTGGCGAAAGCCGTGCCATAGACACGCTGCAGCATCGGGTTCTTCTCGTTGCCGCGGAAATAGGAGCCTGCCAGGGACAGCAGCTTGACTGCGCCAATCTGGCTGGTGTTCTCAACGTGAGGCCCCCTGCACAGATCCACAAAGTCGCCCACCTTGTACAGTGAAACGACCTCGCCTTCTGGGATATCATCCAGACGGGACAGCTTGTAGGTCTGCCCCAATGCCTCAAAGTGCTTGCGGGCCTCCTCGCGGCTCACCTCGCTGCGCTCGAATGGCAGCTTGCGCCCCAGCATCTTGCGCATTTCCTTCTCTATCTCCTTCAGATCTTCAGGAGTAAGACGATGTTCCATGTCAAAATCGTAGTAGAAGCCCTCGTCTGTGGAGGGACCGATGTCGAACTTGGCATCTGGATACATCTTCTGGACTACAGCCGCCATCACATGAGCGGCACTATGACGCAACTTAAGCAATTCTTCCTTGTCTGATGACATTTTCACAACTCCATATTTTTATTGAAAACTTCACTCAATGAGGTAATTTGGAATTACCTCAATTATAAAGAAGGCTGCCCTTTGTGGAAAGGACTTCCTTCTTGCCTGGACGCAAATCCACTGCCTGGCGCAAGGCCCTGCCCATTGCCTTGAAGATGGCCTCCATGCCGTGATGCACTTCGTCACACGCCAGCAAATCCACATGCATGGAAAGTCCTGCAACGTTCACGAATGACTGGGCAAACTCGCGGAAAAGACGGACATTCACCCGTCCCACCTCGGGGAATGGAAAGTCACAACGCCATCCCAGATAGGGACGCCCTGACAAATCCACCACGCAGCGGGCCAGTGCCTCGTCCATCGGCACATGGCTTTCACCGAAACGAGTTATCCCGCGCTTGTCGCCAAGGGCATCCTTGAATGCCTGGCCAAGCGCGAGTCCTATGTCCTCCATCGTATGATGCTCGTCAATCTCCAAGTCGCCTTTTGCCAGCAACTTCAGACCAAAGCCGCCATGGCAGGCAAACGCATTCAATGCATGGTCAAAGAATCCAATGCCCGTCTGCACCGAAACATCGCCGCCATCGAGTTCCAACTCCAGGCTGATATCTGTTTCCTTGGTCACCCTGGATATGACTGCCTTTCGTCCCATTTTTCGCTATCGCTCCTTCATTTGTTGTTTGAAGCGCATAATGTAAACCATTTTTCAATTTTGGCTCTGCACAACAGCAAAAGTTTTTGCCGTGTCCACTGTCCACTGTCCACTGTCCA
>JAFYGL010000725.1 GCA_017543165.1 Victivallales bacterium
GCAGTCCTGGTTGGATTTTGTGCGGGAAGCCGTCAACTTTCCTCCGCAACGAGGACATGGCGGTGCTGGCGCAGCCTTGGGAGGCTGTTTTTTCGCGGCTGTTGATGCACCCTTTTCGGGCGTTTTGGGAGTTGATGCCTTTTTTTCAGCCGTTTTGGGATTTGCGGTCTTTAACTGGAAGAATTTGGTGCAGGCCTTTCTAAAGCTTTCAGGTGCCTTGGCCTCGCCAATGCCATAGACTGTCTTGCCTTCTTCGCGAATTATAGCGGCCAAAGCCGTAAAGTCACTGTCACTGGACACTATGAAGATACCCTGGCAGGCACCTTTGTAAAGGAGTGTCATTGCATCAATGACGAGTGCTATGTCTGCCACATTCTTGCCATTGACATTGCTGACCTGGGGCCTTGCCACAATGCCAAACTCACGCTGCGCTTTCGCCCAGCCATCCAAGTCGGAAAAACAACTGACCATGCCGTAGGCGCGTCTAAAGATTGGCTCGCCTATGCCGTTCACAATTCCGAATATATCTTTTACAGACGAGGGGCTGATATTGTCAGCATCAATAAGAACGGCAACTGGCAGTTTGCTCACATTGTCTGCACTCATATTCACTCCTTACTTGCAAACCAGATTGTCGGCATACCATTTGGCAGTTGCCTTGATGCCTTCCTCAAACATCATCACAGGCTTGTAGCCCAGCAATGAGGAAATCTTGTCTATGGAGGCGAGGGAGTGGGGTATGTCCCCTATTCTTTCGGGGCCATGCACAGGTGAAACGCCCGCTATTTCTGGCTTGATTTGCGCCAGGGAATTCTTCAGTGCCTCAAAAAGCTGGTTCAGGGATGTGCTTTCCCCGCATGCCACATTATACACTTGATTCAAAGCCTTCTCGTCCTTTGAAAGCAAGGCCAGGTTGTTTGCCAGCACCACATTTGAAACGTGTGTGAAATCCCTGGAAAATGTACCGTCGCCATTGATTACAGGAGGAATCAGGGACAGCAGCCTCATGGCGAAAATCGGTATCACGGCGGCATACGCGCCGTATGGGTCCTGCCTCCTGCCAAATACATTGAAATAACGCAGGCCAACTGCATTTATGCCATACAAATCATGGAAGTTCACTGCATACAGTTCATCCACGTATTTTGTGATGGCGTAAGGTGAAAGAGGCTTGCCAATCTTGTCCTCCACCTTTGGGGAATATTCCGCGTCGCCGTAGGTTGCGGAACTGGCGGCGTATGCAAAGCATTTTACCTTCGCCTCCTTCGCCGCATACAGCATATTCACGAAGCCGCCGATATTCACATCCGTGGCAAGCATCGGATTGTCTATGGAATGGGGCACGCTGCCAAGCGCGGCCTCGTGCATCACATAGTCGGCGCCATCCACCGCCTTCTGGCAGGTCTTGTAGTCGCGGATGTCCCCTTCAATCAAGGTAAAGTGCCTGTCATTTGCGAAGGGTTGCAGATTCTCACGCTTGCCCGTTGAGAAATTGTCCAGCACAACGACCTCATTGTTTCTGGACAGCAAATCCTCTACAAGATTGCTGCCGATGAAGCCTGCGCCGCCCGTTACCAGAATGCGTGAATTGTCTATCATAAATAAAAAAAGTGGGCGCCAAAGTGGTGCCCACTCAAGTTTCGCAACCTGAGTGCGCCCCACTTTGGGGCGCACATCATTGGTTGATTACAGACCCAGCTTGCTGCTGCGCTCAAAGTCGCCCAGCGTACGGTTGGTGACTGGTGTATAGCCCTTGAGAGGCATGATGCGCTCGTGGATTGCATCCAGAATCCAGCTTGGCTGCGGGAAGTATTCCTTCTCGTGCTCGGCTGCGGGGCTGACCCAGTTGTGGGAGCCAACCACTGTGGCTGGAGCATCCAGGTAGTCGAAGCAAAGCTGTGTCAAGTTGGCGGCGATGTTGTGCATCACGTTGCCGCGTTCGACGGCCTCGTTTACCAGCACGACCTTGCCAGTCTTCTTCACGGAGGCAACCAGCTTGTCATAGTTGAGTGGATTGACACTGCGCAGGTCGATGACCTCGGCGCTCATGCCATACTTCTCCTCCAGTTCCTTGGCTGCATCCAGGGCAACGTACAATGCCGCGCCGAAGGTGATGAAGGTGATGTCCTTGCCTTCCTTCTTCACATCTGGCTCGCCAATCGGAATCTCGTAGTAGCCTTCTGGCACGCCTTCCTTGTGGAAGAGCTCGCCCTTGCCGTACAGCTTCTGGCTCTCCAGGAAGATGACTGGGTCTGTGCCAGCCAATGCGCTGTTGAGCAATCCCTTTGCATCGTAAGGTGTCACAGGATAGACAATCTTCAGGCCTGGGATGTGGTTCATCAGAGCCGTCCAGTCCTGGCTGTGCTGTGCGCCGTACTTGAATCCAACGGAGATGCGCAGGACGACTGGCATCTTCAGCACGCCGCCTGACATGGCCTGCCACTTGGACAGCTGGTTGAACACTTCGTCACCAGCGCGGCCCAGGAAGTCGCAGTACATCAGTTCCGCTACTGCACGGCCACCGCACAGTGCATAACCAACTGCCGCGCCGACGATTGCCGCCTCGGCGATTGGGCTGTTGAACAGGCGCTTGTATGGGATGAGTTCGGTCAAGCCGCGGTAGCATGCGAATGCGCCGCCCCAGTCACGGTTCTCTTCACCGAAGGCCACCATTGTGGGGTCGATGGTGTAGCGATGCGCCATTGCCTCGAAGACTGCATCCGTGAATGTGTATGCGACCATCTTGGAATAGGGCTTGCCATTCTCGTCAAGGCCGAAGCGCTTCTTGGTCTGGATCTTCTTGTACTGGGCATTGTCCTCCAGTTTCTCCAGCAGTTCGGGCTTGCGGTCGTCGAATTTCTCAACCTTCTGGTTGCTGAATGTAACTGTCTCGATGTACTTGGAGCCGACTTCCTCGTATGGGGAGATTGCTGGGTCGATTGCCAGCTTGAACATGTCAAACACCAGTTTCTGCACTGCAACGCGAGTTTCATCCAGCTCGGAGGCGCTGACCATCTTGTTGCTGACCAGCTTCTGGTAGAACGTGCCCTTGCAATCCGCATTGACGGCGCACTTGCCGCCAACTGCATCCGCCTCGAAGAAGCGATCCAGCTCTTCCTTTGTGCGGTAGCTGGATGCATCGGAAGGTGAATGGCCGCCCAGACGGTATGTGACAACATCCAGCAGAGCGGGACCCTTGCCTTCCAGCAGGATTTCCTTCTTGCGGGCAACTGCGTCGATGACTGCCAGCGGGTTGTAGCCGTTGACGCGCTCGGCGTGCATCTGCTCTGGGTTGACGCCAGCGCCGATACGTGCCATGAACTGATAGCCCATGGTCTCGCCATTGGTCTGGCCGCCCATGCCGTACTGGTTGTTGAAGCAGTTGTAGAGGATAGGCATGCCAGTGCCCTTGCCGTCATCCCACAGCTTGCGGTACTGGTCCATGGCGGAGAACATAAGTCCTTCCCAGACTGGGCCGCATGCGAATGATGCGTCGCCGATGTTGCAGACCACGATGCCAGGCTTGCCGTTCACGCGCTTGAACAGTGCCGCGCCAGGAGCAACGGAACCCGAACCGCCGACGATGGCGTTGTTGGGATAGATGCCGAATGGTGTGAAGAAACAGTGCATGGAACCGCCCCAGCCCTTGTTGAAGCCAGTGGTGCGGGCGAAGATTTCCGCGTATGCGCCGTAGATGAGGAAGTGGCGTGCCAGTTCCTTCACATCCTTGCACTTGCAATGCTCTTCGACGACCTTCAGCGTGGCGCCGCCGAAGAAGTTCTTCATGATGTCCATCAACTGCTTGTCATCCAGTTTGCGGATTGCGGAAAGTCCCTTTGCCAAGATTTCGCTGTGGCTGCGGTGCGAGCCGAATGTGTGGTCGTTCACATCCAGGGAATATGCCTGGCCGACTGCGGCGGCTTCCTGCCCCATGGACAGGTGCGCGGGGCCTGGATGGTTGTACTTGACGCCGTCATACTCGCCGTGGAGTTTCAGTTCGTTGATGACGGTCTCGAATGTGCGGAGGACGACCATGTCGTGGTAGATGGTCACGAAGTCATCCTTGGAGTACATTTTCTTTTCCTGCGCAGGTGTCTTGTCGTATGCGCATACTGGGATTGGCGTAAAGTCGATTTCACCCTTGGCAAACAGTTTGTCGGGGTAGATTTCCAAACACTTTGTCATTTGATTTTAACTCCTAGAGTTTTTACGTTGCGGGGCGTCCCGTCAGGGGCGCCCCTATTTTCATTGTTATCTCAAAGTTCCACAACTGTTGCCTTCAGTGCCTCGCAGGTCGTTGGATGCGGGAACACGATCTTGCTGACCAGGTCAGGCGTGTATTCCAGACCAACCATTGCGGAAGCGGAGGCGATGAATTCGCCGCAGCAGCCGCCAATCATGTGGACGCCGAGAATCTGGCCGTACTTTTCGCCCACCAAAACCTTGACTGTGCCTGACTTGCCTTCGTTCTCAACCATGAAACGGCCAGCAATGGCCATGGGCATGACTGCCTTGCGGTATGCAATGCCGTTCTTCTGCAATTCTTCTTCCGTTGCGCCCACCTGCGCCACTTCGGGATGCGTGTAGATGACGGAGGGGATTGCCACGTAGCTCATGCGGTCCGGCTTGCCGAACATGTTGTTCACGGCAACCTGGCCTTCGCGCGTGGCGGCATGTGCCAGCAGGCAGCGTCCAGTGCAGTCGCCGCAAGCCCAGATGCCTGGGACGTTGGTCTTGCCGAACTCGTCAGTCTTGATGCCCTTGCGGTCGAATTCAACGCCAGCCTCTTCCAGGCCGATGCCCTTGAGCACAGGTGAACGGCCAATTGCGCTGAGAATCCAGGTGCCCTGGAGCTTCTGCTCCTTGCCTTCTGGATCAGTATAGTACAGCACATCGCCTTCAATATGCGTGACCTTGCAGGACAGGTTGAACTCGATGCCCGCCTTCTTCAGGTCGGCCATGAGTTTCTTTGCCAGTTCAGCATCCACCATTGGAGCGATTTTGGGCAGCATTTCAACGATGCTGACCTTTGTGCCCACTGTCGCAAAGAATGATGCGAACTCCAGACCGATGACGCCGCCGCCGATGATGACCAGTTTTTCAGGAATGGTGTCCAGGTTGAGAATGCCCGTGGAATCCAGCACTTTTGGATTGTCCCTCAGGCCTGGGATTGGGGGGCATGCTGGAACTGAACCAGTTGCCACCAGGATGTTCGCGGCCTCGTATTCCTTGCCGTCTGCGACGACTTTGCCCTTGCCAGCCAGTTTTGCCTCGGCCTTGATGACTTCCACGCCAGAGCGCTTCAGCATGCCTGCGACGCCCTTCACCAATGTGGCGATGACTTTCTGCTTGCGGGCCTGCACAGCCGCCATGTCCAGTTTTGCCTCGCCAGCGTTCACGCCGTAAAGCCCTGCCTCGCGGCATTCTTCAAGTGCCTTTGACGAGCGCAGGAATGTCTTGGTGGGAATGCAACCCACGTTAAGGCATGTTCCGCCCAGTTCCTGCTTCTCGAACAGGGCAACTTTCTTTCCCATCTTCGCCGCGTATGCCGCAGCCTCGTAACCACCAGGACCAGCTCCAATAACGATCAGATCGTACATTTACCTTTCTCCTTAGATTCAAGATATTTCTTTTTTTATCCACGGATTCGCGCTAACGTGAATCCGTGGATAAATTGTTATCAGCCCGCCACGCAGATCAGCTCGAAGTTCTCGATGATGTCCTTGAGTGTCTGCAGGAAGCGTGCGCCTGGTGCGCCGTCGATGACCATGTGGTTCA
>JAFYGL010000726.1 GCA_017543165.1 Victivallales bacterium
GCCTTCTCCTGCCTGGACGAGGCAATCTCATCCATGTGGCACGGAAGCCGCTGCGGCGAGGGCACTGGCCTTTCAGGCGCGGACATCTACTATGGCAAATACCTTGATTTTGCTGGCAGGCTCTAACACTTGAATGTGTCAGTTGTTTCGGGTTGCAAGCCAGTAGTGTTCGTCCTCGTAAGTATTCAGCACGGCGCCGCCCTCGCAGCGCACATTTTCCGCATGCCCGTCATAGAATCCAACGTTTGTGCTGTTGTAGTGGACTGACCTGTTCCAGACGGCTTTGAATGCGTGGTTCGTGCCTGCCTCGCAGGCCTGCTCCCAAAAGCCCTCGGATGTGCTGTAGGCCTGTCCCTCAATGAATTGAAGCCATTTTGCGGGTGATTTCATGGTTGCCATCGTGGAATTCTTGGCTGGCTGAGTGCAAATGGCATAGTCCCACAGGTGGTTTGAGTACTTCATCACCGGCTGGTTTGTGGGGCAATCCGTGATCGCGCCAGGTTTTGCCTGTGTTGCGCCATAGCCAAGATATGGTCCCGCGAAGAAGTCTGTCGCATAGTAGTAGTCATTGACGTTTCTTCCATTCTTGTAGCTGAAAGGAACCCAGCGGGGCTCATTGTCCTGGGCGTAGAGAAGTGCCTGAAGATTGAGCTGCTTTATGTTGTTGATGCAGGAAATGCTCCTTGCCTTTTCCCTTGCCCTGCTTAGCGCGGGGAGCAGCATCGCCGCCAGCACGGCGATGATCGCTATTACGACAAGCAATTCAATGAGGGTAAAACAATGTCCGTTGTCTGATTGTTTCCTAGTAGCAGATCTAATCATTTTGTCATTCTCCCTTTTTAAACTACTCCGTTATGCTCAATTAGAAAAATCCCTTAAGTATCATATTGAGGATACGCACTTGCGGCGTTTCCGCGTCGATGAGCGTGGCAGCCGTCTGCCCCATCTCCTCGCTTAGTTTTTCCAGCCAAATCGAATGGTCTGGCGGCAGCGGCCAAGTGCTGCCAGGCTCTATGATTCCTCCTATGCGGTAGTCATTAAGTTCATTTCCTGGAAGCAGCAGTCGCAGCTCGTATGATATTTCCGTGGCAGTCGAGGCATCCGCAAGGATAATTGCCTTTCCCCTTTTGGCCTTGTCGATGATGCGCCGCGCCTTTTGTGAGATTGTGTCCTTGTTGTCAAGCTCCAACTGTATCAGTTCTATGTTCTTTCCCTTGATGGCCTCCCTGATGCCGTCAAGTCTGGCATTGTAGATTCTGCTTCCCAGCTTTCCCGCAACCACGATTTCCTTGATGCCCTGCCTGATGAAGATTTCGGTCATCGACTTGAATGACGCGGAATTGGTCTCCCCCACAAAGGAAGATGTGATTCCTGGTATCGGATGCTCCATGGTGACAATCTTATATCCTTTTTGTGACAGTCTTCTGAAGAAGTCAATGAAAGCGATGTTTTCTATGTTGGCGGAAATAGGCTCCACAATTATGTTTCTAATGCGGTTGTTTTCCAGAATGCGCTCGGTTTCATCGTAATGCCCTTCGTCAATGGAGACCAGCAATAGAGCTTTCTGCCTTTCCCGCAAAATCGACTGTATGCCTATAAGCACGCGTGAAATCGTCCTGGAAATCGGAAAGTGTGAGAGAAACGCCACCGCGCTGTATTTGCTTGGAATGTTCCCCGCGAAAATCCCCGATTTGGAACGGCGCTCAACAAGCCCTTCCTTTTCCAATTGGGAGATTGCCTGCATTATCGTGCGCTGGCTCAGACTGTATTTTTGCATGAGGTGCCTTA
>JAFYGL010000727.1 GCA_017543165.1 Victivallales bacterium
CCTTTCAAGTACCTACCCTCATGGAGCAACAGAGCAAATCGCAAAACTTGGCATTGCCATATTTGACGTATGTAAACTGCACGCTACCTTAACCATTGTTTGTTTAATTGGACTTTTTTAAGTTGTAAACCCGCAAAATATAAAGGAGTTTTGTTTCATGAAAGACATTCCACTGACGCATTTCTATTCCTGGCAAATTGTGCCAGACAAGATGGTACCACTTATACTGCGCGAATTTGCAGACAATGGGGCGCAGAACTTCGTACTGTCAGACGCCTGGGGACCAAGGCTAATACGTGAGCCAGGCTTCTACAACACACTGAAGAACTGGCAGAAAAACAGCGGAATGAACATATTTGAATGTCATGCACCATGGGGAGTCGCCTACGATTTCAACATCACGGACAAGCCACGCCGCCGCGGAATGATAGAGGACCACAAGATGTGCATGGAATATGCGGCTGATTTCGGATGCAAGACCTACACCATTCACATCGGGGGCTACTATCCTGGCATGCAGGAAGCCGTTTGCGATGCCCTAGAACAACTAATTCCAACAGCTGAAAGGCTTGGCATTATCATTGCCATTGAAAACGGAATGGACCCAGGCTACGCACCTGACGCACTTCTATACTACTTAAACAAATACAATTCCCCCAGTGTGGGATGCTGCCTGGACATAGGGCACGCCAACGTGATGTATCCCCATCCTGGCAAGAAGATGGAACTATACTCGGCATACGTCAGAAACTGGTGGAACCAGAATATCCAGCTAGAACCTGATCCTATAGGCAAATTGTCCGCACACATTGTCACAGTGCATCTGCATGACAACGATGGCTATACCGACCAGCATGGACTCCCTGGCACAGGCACCGTTGACTGGAAGAACTGGATTCCCAAACTGAAGCAATGCCCAAGACTAGTCAGTTTCCAGAATGAGAGCAGTGCCGCCTGGCATGAACTATCCATCAAGAAACTCTGCCAGACTTACGATGATCTGGTAAAATTGTAATAATCCCCAAAACGCATAGTGCCTGCAGTGCTACAGCACCCGGGCACTATTTCTATTTTCCCCCCCAATTAGGGCAAAAAAATGGTCGGGGTGAGAGGATTTGAACCTCCGGCCTCTGCGTCCCGAACGCAGCGCTCTAGCCAGACTGAGCCACACCCCGACTTGCAAAAAAACTGCCGCTAATATACTCGCATTGCCCAATACCGCAAACTGGCAGGCCGCATTTTCCAAAGCAAGTGTATCTCCAGGCAAGAATATTGCGTTTGCAAAACCTATGATTGCAACTACAGTAAGACATTCCTGTAAAGAACGTAATTTGCCTCTCTGGCAATAATTCGTACATATCGTGAATAACGTTAGACTTCTATGAGCAAAAACATGAAAAAGAAACCCTTGACCTATTATTTTGAATTCAACCAATGCGGGGATTTCAGCCAGGACTCTTTGCCAAAGTTATTCATATACATACTGAAATCACTGGCATGCCACGGAGTGCGCCATATCGTCCTCACCCATTCACTGTTTCCACTGCTAATGCAGTACAAGGGGCTGTCCTACAAAATCAAGGCCGCGGTCGAGGAGGCTGGACTTGATTTTGTTGATGCACATTCGGTCTGCGGCACATGGTGGGATCTGAACGAACCAGATGACACGCGACGGGAAGAGATGATTGCCACCCACATCCACACGATGGCGCTGGCGGCCTCCATGGGGGTCAAGACCATCACCATCCATGTCGGCAACAGCCTGGCTCCAGGCAGAAGTTACCCGCCAGGCCCCTGGTTGGACGCGATAAGCAAGACATCCCGGGAACAGATGCTCGACAATGCAATCAAGGCCTTGAAAGTGCTCGTCCCATACGCGGAATCACAGGAAATGACCATCTGCATCGAAAATGTCCGCTATGTCTGCACGACGCCCGAGGCGCTTCTGGAAATAAAGAGACACTTTCCATGCGAAGCACTTGGCTTATGCTGCGATGTGGGACATGCCAACATCTCCCGCCCCTTGTACGAGGCCTCCGATATTCCTTCGCAACGTGCAATGGCGGCGGATACATCCTCGCCGCTCTCCTTGCAAATTATCAAGCAAATGCTGCCGCACATAGTGAACTGCCATTTGCATGACAATGATGGCTCGGACGATCAGCACCTTCTGCCAGGCATGGGCACATTGGACTGGAACAGCATATCGGCTCTGCTTCGACAGGCTCCGCGGCTTCAATGCCTCCAGTCAGAGGTGATGCCTGTTCTAAACGGCATCACGCTGCCATCACTGGTTGATACTTTTCACCGCATCTTCGGAGAATGGGCAGAATAGATATGCGGGCGCCAAGCGGCGCCCACCCAGTTTGCCTTGACAGGAACAATATTCTCTGCGTTAATATTCTCTGCGTCTTTGCGCCTCTGCGCCTCTGCGTTAAAACTCTGCGTCTCTGCGTTGGATTATTCCACGTTCATGACCTGCTCTTTGATTTTGGAGAGTTCGATTTTCAGTTCCATTGCATCGGCTGAAATCGGCAAATCGGCAGTCTTGGCGGAGAGTGTGTTTGTTTCACGGGACATTTCCTGGCAGAGGAAATCCAGATTGCGTCCTGCGTCATTATCCGTGGTCATTAACTTGTCATATTGCTGCAAATGGCTTCTCAGGCGCACGATTTCCTCGGTGATATCCGACTTGTCCACATAGAACGCCACTTCCTTTGCCAGGCGCTCGTCATCTATGGGCAATTGCACGCCAAGCGCCGCAATCCTTGCGCGTATCCTGTCCTGCTGCAAGAGGATGGCCTCGTGCTCACGGGCGGCGATGCGCTCCAGCAGGACGCTCATGTTCTTTCCACGCTGCGAAAGTTCCTGCTGCAAGGCGACGCCTTCCCTGACGCGCATTGCATTCAGTTCCTCCAAAGCGGTATTCAAGGCCTGCGCCGCCAGGGGGCGCATGGTCTCCAGGACGGAATTATCGGTCTTTATGACGCCTGGGAGCGCCATCACATCCGCCAACGCAGGTTCCGGCAACTGGTTTTCCTTGGCGAAGTTCCTCATTTCCTGAAGCAGCCGTTTTGCAAGTTTGAAGTTGATTGGCGGCGCAATGGAGGCGTCTTCCGCGCCAAGTGTAAAGGCCAGGGACACAGACAACGTGCCGCGTACCAGGCTTTTCTGTATCTGGCTGCGCATCTCGCCTTCCAACATGCACAATTCCTTGGGGATGGACAGCCTCATCTCCAGCTGCTTGCGGCTGTTCACCGCAGATATCTCAACTATGCACTGCGTTCCACCAGTGCCAAGGGCGACGCCGCGCCCAAAACCAGTCATGCTCTTCATTCAAATCACCTATCTTAATTGTTATTGATGGACCGCTTCGTAGCGCGGGGCTTCAGCCCCGCGTTTGGTCTTGCGGGGCTGAAGCC
>JAFYGL010000728.1 GCA_017543165.1 Victivallales bacterium
GTCACCCTTTGTCCGTTCCACAGGCAGGCTTTCACCTGTAATTGCCGACTGGTCAATCCAGGAGGTGCCTTCCATGATGACGCCGTCCACAGGAATGCGCATGCCCTGGCGCAGCAGCACCACGTCCCCAACCACTACTTCGCTGGCGGGGATTTCCAGTTCCTTGTTGTCCCTTATGACGGAGGCGGTTTCTGGCGCCAGTTGCATGAGGCGGCTGATGGCGTCGCTGGTGCGCCTTTTTGCCCGTGCCTCAAGCCACTTGCCGAATGTCACCAGCACCACTATCATGCCTGACGAATCCAGATACACGTTCATTGCCAGGTGCATGATGGCGTCCCAGTTTCGTTCTGGAGCGGCGAAAGCCAGGGCCAGCCTGAACATGGCGGCTATGCCGTAGATGTATCCTGCGCCTGACCCCATCGCCACCAGCGTATCCATGTTGGGGCTGCCTTTGAACAGGCGCTTGAGACCATTTATGAAGAAGTTGCGGTTTATGATATGGATTGCGGTGCAGATTATGAGCTGCACCAGCACGTTCACCATTGCGTACCTGCTGTTGTCTGCCACTGGATTGAGAAAATATGGCAGTGGCCCCTTGAACAAGCCCCAAAGCCCCAGGTACGCCAGTGGCAGAAGCAGGATGAAGGATGGCAGCAGCCTGGCCTTGAGATTGTCGATTTCATTTTGCGCAGTGTCGTTTTCCTGTGGCTTTTCACCCTGAAGCCTGGCGCCATAACCCGCTTTTTGTATGGCGGCGCATATATCCTGGGGCTTGGCCCTGGTCTCGTCCAGTTCCAGTTCCATGTTGTTGCGCAGCAGGTTTACATTCACATTGCCCACGCCTGGCACGGACGAGGCCGCCTTCTGCACATGCGCCTGGCAGGCCGCGCAGGTCATACCGCTTATTTCAAACTTAAGTTTTTGCATTTGCTATCGACAGATTCTCACAGATTTTTTGATTAAGGGCACTATAATTGATATGGAGGAATTTGCAAGGGACGTAGAGGCGACAGGTATGACAGGAACGACTGGCATTTGACTGTTTTCCAAGCCATTTGCCATTAGTCACTTTCTGCCTTCTTCTTATGTGCCAGGTGCAAAAACACAATGATATTTGCCTATAATCCATTTCCATAAGTCAGATTTTAGGGTATAATTACCACAATTTAAATGTATTGCTTATTTGGAGGTTTGTATGCAGCAAACAGAAATACTCAGTGTTGTTGTGGTGGGGCTAGGGCGCATTGCCTGGAACTCCCATTTGCCAGTCTTGATGGCGCATCCTGGCTATCGTGTGGACGCGGTGGTGGACCCAGTGGAGGAACGGCTTGCGGAATGCAAGGAGAAATACGGCATAAATGGCTATAGGTCATTGGACGAGGCGTTGGGGCATGGTTCCTTCGACTTGGCGGTGATCGTATCCCCGACTTGCTTCCATGCGGAGCAGTCAATAATGGCATTGGAGCATGGATGCAATGTATTCTGCGACAAGCCAGCAGCCATGAACATGCGGGAACTTGGGCTTATGCGGGCTGCAGCACAGAAAAATGGCAAGATTCTGGAAGTGTACCAGCCTTCTCGATACAGCGGCCCTCTGCTGTTTCTCAAGGATTTGAGTCACTATGGCGAAATAGGCGAGGTGTTTTTGGTGAAGATAATGCGGGAGAACTTCACGTTCCGCAATGACTGGCAGGCGCTCAGGAAGAATGGAGGCGGCATGCTGCTGAACTATGGAAGCCATACTGTGGACCAGGCGAACTTCCTGTTTGGCGGGCGAGGCAAGGTGTTGGCTTGCACGGCGGACAGGGTGTTGAGCAAAGGGGATGCGGATGATGTGGTGAAGATACTTCTTAGATACGGCAAGGTCACTGTGGATATTGACATAAACCAGGCCTCTGCGGACCGCATGTTCAGCCTTGCGGCATACGGCAGCAGGGGCAGCGCGGTTCTTCCATTCAACAGCACCACATGGCGTGTGCGCACATTGAAGGGCGATTTGGGTGAGGGCAAGGAACTGCATTCGGAATTGGCGGCGCCAGGCAGGGCATATCCTGCCGCCGAGGTGGATTTCACGGAGAAAATGGTCGCCATGCCAGAGGTGCAGTCGCCTGTGGTGCGTTATTATGAGAATCTCCACAAGGCGATTACCGCAGGCGAGAGGCTGCTGAACACATTGGACGAAACGGAGAACCTGGTGAGCATGATAGATTTGGCGGGCGAATTGGCAAGGAGCAATGCTTGATTATGAGACATACTGGATTGCTTAGCGTTACATTCAGGGATCTGCCTTTTGAGCGTATAATCGAATTGGCTGTGAAGGCGGGACTGGAGGGCATTGAATGGGGAGGCGATGTGCATGTCGTACCAGGCGACTTGGAGGCCGCTGAACGGATTGGAAAGGCGACCAGGGATGCTGGCCTGCGTGTCTATTCCTACGGCAGTTATTGGCGTGGAGACAGCGAGCCGACCATGATTGCGGAGACTGCCTCCGCCCTGGGCGCGCAGTGGATACGTATCTGGGCAGGGAGACTGGGTTCGTCCGAATGCCCACCTGAAATGCGGCGTGAAATCGCCGCCAACTTGCGTGGCTTGTGCCGTTGCTCCAATGGATTGCAAGTTGCGGCGGAATGGCATCCCGACACGCTGACCGATACGGCCGCCTCCGCCGCGAGATTGCTGGAAGATGTGGGGGAGGGCAATTTCTTCTGCTATTTCCAGCGTAATTCCCACATAAGCGACAATCTTGGGGAACTGGCAAGTTTCCCAAAGGGCAGGATACGTGCGGTGCATGTGCAGCAATACGAGAATGGGCAGCGTTTCCCGCTGGCAAAGGGCATGGTGGAATGGCGGAAACTTCTTGCGATGATTCCAGAGGAGGCACCCGCCTTGCTGGAGTTCGTGAAGGGCAATTCCGAAGAGCAGTTCTTTGAGGACGCGCGGGTTCTAAGGCAGTTGGCTGGCGAAGGTGAATGAAAAATGGCATTTGACCTTGAACAAAGCCAGATTCGTTTCAACACGGCTGGTTATTCCTGCTGGCGTTCTGGAATGAAGTATTCCCATAACTGGCAGCACAAGATGCTGACTGACCAGGATTTGTGGGTGATAATGGAAGGGCATGGCCAGATAGAACTGACGGACGGTCCCGCTGAACTTTGTTCGGGAAGGTGCATCTGGATGAGGCCCAGCCATTCATACGCCGTGGAGCAGGATCCTGACAATCCGCTCAAGATACACTGGTTCCACTTCGACACTCTTGACAGGCAAGGGCAAGTGCTGTATCCTGGGCTTGATTCGGTACCTGAATACTTCCATGGCGGCGGCAGCATGA
>JAFYGL010000729.1 GCA_017543165.1 Victivallales bacterium
CAGATTTAGAGCAGGTATTCATAATTGTATTCCTCGGTATTTCTTCCAATGCCTTTCTCCATCAGCAGGCATGTATCCTCCGCGCGTCTGAGTCATTTGACTTTGCCTGCGAGGTCAATTCCACTTGCTTCCAAAGACACTTTCCAGAAAAGACATATTATTACAAACGCCATGAACCCAAGAGAGCGGGTATTTGCAAGGAGCGCGTGGCTCCTTGTTTACCCGTCCTCTTGGAGGAACAGAACTATTACAAAATATGTATGATATCTTAGATTCTTTACAAATCATGTTATAATCCTTTCGTTCCCTCCGTCCCTTCCGCCCATTTTCAATTTTGGCACGGTATTTGCAATTTGCCATTATCGCCATTCACAACAAAGTGGCATTTGGCAAGGTAATGGAAGAAAACATCAAGTATCGACAGCGTGACCTGGGCATTCCCCAGGACGAAGGGCTTTACCATTTCAGCAACGAGCATGACGCCTGCGGCGTCGGCCTGGTGGCCAACCTAAACGGAGTGGCCTCCCATGGCATTGTAACGAAAGGGCTTACCATTTTGCGCCGTCTTCTGCATCGTGGCGCGGCGGGAAGCGACGCCCTGTCTGGCGATGGCGCGGGGCTTCTCTGCGTTATTCCACACGACTTTTTCCAGCGCGAATTGAAAGGCATTCTGCCTGCACCTGGGCATTACATACTCGGAATGATGTTCAATGGTCTCGGCGAGGAAGAGACTATAAAATCCATCGTCAAGGAGGAGCATTGCCACATACTGGCATGGAGGGATGTGCCTTGCGTTCCAGAAAAGCTTGGAGGGACAGCATGCGCATGCCGCCCTGTAATACGCCAGCTGTTTATCATTCACGAAGGCGGTGAAGAAGGCGAGAAACTGGAACGGCGTGCATTCGTGCTGCGACGCCGTCTTGAACGGGAATTGCTGGATGTGTATTTCCCCAGTTTCAGCAGCAGGACATTGGTTTACAAGGGGCTGATGCTTGCGCCCCAGATTGAGGCATTCTACCCAGACTTGGCGGACGAGGCATTCGTCTCCCCCTTTGCGCTTGTGCACCAGCGCTACAGCACCAACACCTTCCCCACCTGGCAGCTTGCGCAGCCATTCCGCATCCTCGCCCACAATGGTGAAATCAACACGCTTCGTGGCAACCTGAACCAGGCACATGCGCGCGAGGCATTGCTGAGAAGTTTCCTGCTGGAAGACGACATAAAGAAACTACTGCCTTTGATTGACGAAAACCAAAGCGATTCCGCCTGCCTGGACAACATGGCGGAGCTGCTCATGCTCTCAGGACGCTGGCTACCACATGTGATGCTTATGCTAATTCCCCAGGCTTGGGGAGAAAACTACCACATAACCAAAGACATACGGGGCTTCTTTGACTACCACTCCACCCTGGTGGAGCCATGGGACGGCCCCGCCGCGCTTAGTTTCACAGACGGCATCGGATGCGGAGCCATGCTGGACCGCAACGGTCTCCGACCAGCAAGATATTCACTGACAAGGGACGGTCTCTTTGTGCTGGCCTCCGAAACAGGCGTACTTGACCTTCCTGCGGGAGAGGTCATACGCCGCGGGCGCCTAAAGCCAGGAGAAATCCTGTGGTGCGACCTCAATGCACATCGCCTGGTGCTGGATGCGGAACTCAAGAACACCATAGCGCGCCAGAGCCCATACCGCCGCTGGTCCAAGGAAAACAAGATACCAGTTGCAGGCATGTTCGACACCATAGCAGCCTCAAAAATCGGGGACAATCTGCGCCTGCGCCAGCGCATCTTCGGATGGACGCAGGAGGATGTGGAGCTAATAGTGCGTCCAATGGTGGAAACTGGACACGAACCACTTGGCTCCATGGGCAATGACGCTGCGTTGGCGGTGCTTTCACCAAAGCCGCAACTGCTGTTCAACTACTTCAAGCAGCGCTTTGCACAAGTGACCAATCCCCCCATAGACCCCATCAGGGAGGAACTGGTCATGAGCCTTACAACATACATAGGCAACTGCGGCAACATTCTTTCCGAGGAAGAACACCGCGCCAGTGTCATACGCCTGGCACGACCGATTCTGACTGGTGGCGACCTGGCGCGGCTTATGGTGCTGGAGAAACCGCGGGTATTGGTCAAGACTCTTCAAATCGGATGGAAGGCTGATTTAAAAAGCGCATTGGACGGGCTGGAAACACAGGCGGTCTCCGCCGTAAAGGAGGGGGCGGGAATACTGCTGCTGAGCGACCGTAAGCTACCAGAAGATGAACTGCCAATGCCTTCCCTGCTGGCAGTTGCGGCAGTAAACCGCGCTTTGACAGCCGCAGGGCTTCGACCGCCAGTCGGCGTCATTGTGGAATCAGGTGAAATCCGTGAAGTAATGCACTTTGCACTGCTTCTGGGCTATGGCGCAACCGCAATACACCCGTATCTTGCGTTGGAGA
>JAFYGL010000730.1 GCA_017543165.1 Victivallales bacterium
ATTCGGTCCTTCCCCTCCCGGGTACTATGACCTCTGCTGACTTCTCACCGCCCACGCGCATGTCGCCATGCGCCTTTGTCACCCTTCGCAACTCAATGCTCGTGTTCAGACGAAGAGACCTCCACGGATAAGCACAACCACTTTCATCCCATCCACCCGCCACATCTACGTTCCACGCCCCGTGTAGCATCGGACTTCGCTTTGTTCGGCAAGCTCGTCCAGCGTGTACCGCCTTGTATGTGATTTCTGTTCGTCAGGCCGGGAATTTGCGTCCAGCTTCTTTCAGATTCCACCTCACGATGGACACCCTTGCTCTTCGCTAACAGTTCCTACTGCCAAGTCTGTAGTGGACTTTCACCACCAAGTTGTTGTGCATGCCGCGCATACCAAAAAAGGCCACAAGGGAATATGTCCCTGTGGCCTAAAATGCGGGTGCCGAAGCAGTGCCCATGCATTACTCGGCATTTTGTTGGTGCTTGTCCTTGCAGTTATTGCGCAGGAGGAATTCCAATTTGTCCTTGCAGAACTGCTCTTCGTTCTCCCTTATTGTGTTGACCCGCTGCATCATCATCTCAAGCCGTGCCTCGGCCTCCTTCAGCATCACCTCAAAGTCCTCCTTGATTTTCTGCTTAAGTTCCGCCGTCAGCTTCTCCTTTTCCGCAGCATCCTCTGTTTCCATGATTTTCCTGGCAAGTTCTCTTTCCTGCTTCTTCAACTCACCAATCTTGTTGAAGTCGGGACGCTTGGGCAGACGCTTTTTCATCTCCGTAATGAAAGCCTTGAAATCGGTCTTGCGCAGTTGGTTGAGGCGGGCGTATTCCTCGGGATTCTCCTTCTTGAGTTTGCTCATGAACACGAAAATGTCAGGCGGAGGCCCACCGCCCCATCTCATGGGCCTGTGATGCTCGCCCTCCTTGATTTTTTCAGCACGAGGCACATTTTTTCCTTCGCCAGGTGCCTGGGCGTACGTCACCGCAGACAGCGTCATAATCAAAAGCAAACAACAAAACCATTTCATATACTCAAACTCCTACCTATTAGAAAAGGTCATAAAAGTCCATTTCCATAGAGGCGATTTCGGCATAGAGCTCTTTGAAGGGTGCCTTGTCATCCTCCTTGCTAAGCTCCAGCTTCTCCAAATCGCTATCCGCCAGCAGCAACCAATCGTCATCAAAGCGGTCTTCATGGCGCATGACAGCTGCGACCTGCGGCTCAGCCGTTTCTTCCTTCTGCAATTCAAGCATGGTAAGCACACCGCAAACAACCAGCAATGCAGCCGCAATGGAGGCAAAAAGGCGCCCGCGCCTGCTGGCAACTGGCGTGAGGCGCTCATGCCTGTGGAGAAGACCAAGGCATTTGGCGTCGCTTTCCGCCGAAGGCGCGCCCTCCCGCTTCTCCGCCAAGAGGCACAGCATGGAAAAGTCCTGGCAATCCCTGCAATGAAGCAGATGCGACTGGGCCTCATGCGTCAATTCCTGACCTGAAACAATCTGCTGTTCAACTTCCTTGCAATCCATAATCGTCACTCCTGTTCCTCAAACTCCTTGAGCATCTCCCTGATTCTCGACACCGCATAGTGCATCCTGCCCAGCACGGTGTTGAGGGTGGCGTTCTGCCTGTCCGCAATCTCCTTGAAGCTAAGTCCAGTGCGCCTGAACTCCACAACCTCCCGCTGCTGGGAAGGCAACTGGGCTATGCATTGGTCGATGGCCTCCATCATTTTTTCCTTTGCAAGCCGTTCTTCAAGCAGCCCCACTCCCTCGTCGCCCTGTATGTTGTCCACGATCTCAACATATTGCCTACCTGCATTGCGCCTGTAGGCATCTATGACAAGATTATGGGCTATGCGGCAGATCCATGCGAAAAACTTCTGGTTGTCACTGTACGCGTCAATCCCAGCCACCACCTTTATCCATACCTGCTGGAAGTAGTCGTCTATCGTGGCATTGCAGGTATTGGGCAGCAGCTTGTGGATGTAGCCAAACAGCGGAAGACGGTATTTCGCATATAAGGCATTGAAAGCACTCTCATCCTTTGCCTTGAAACGCCTTATCAGCTCACAGTCCTCTATGTTTTCCTCACGTCCCATAAACTCAAGTCATACAAGAAACGAAAAAACACGAAAAATATTTTACATCTTTTGATGATATTTACTACAGATGCAAATATTTTGCAATAATAATGAATAATTACTGCAATTCACTTAAAATGGCCGCGGCTGCGGCGGCTGGATCTGCTGCCTTTGTGATGGGCCTGCCCACCACGATGAAATCAGCGCCGCGGTGCGCAGCCTGGCGGGGTGTCATGATGCGCTTCTGGTCATCGGCAGAGCTGTCCGCTGGGCGAATTCCTGGCACCACG
>JAFYGL010000731.1 GCA_017543165.1 Victivallales bacterium
ACTCAGGGAAGGCAGGGCAATCCATGAAAGTGGTGGTATTATGGTCGTAATAGTAGAATATTGCAGGCCAGTATACATTATAGCCACCAGTATTTTTTACTGGCCCGTACGGATGCAGATAGTCATCTGAATCATCGCTGTACTGCAAGTCCACCAGCGACAGCTGCCTCAGGTTGTTGAGGCATGAAATGGTGCGCGCCTTTTCCCTTGCCTTGCTCAATGCAGGCAGCAGCATTGCCGCCAAAATCGCGATGATCGCGATCACAACCAACAACTCAATCAAAGTAAATCTTTTGTTCATCTCAATTTTCTCCTTGTTGTATTATGTTCTGTAGAGAGGCAATTGCCTCTAAAACAGATTCTCCATTGTTTAAAGACAATTATACCCCAAAAGCTTGGCTTCTGCAAGAGGCAGGCCTTGTTTTTGTCCAATATTCAAGGCTATTCTGGAGTTCGTTGAAAAAAACAGCAATTGCCACTTGCGAATGCAAAATAGTTTGTTAGAATACATGACGATATATAGAGCAATTCACTTCGCTAAAACGAAAAAGGACACTGAAGATGAAAAGGTATTTCACCTTGATTGAGCTGCTGGTAGTGATAGCGATTATCGCGATTTTGGCCGCCATGCTATTGCCTGCACTTGCCAAGGCCAGGGACAAGGCACGGGAAATCTCCTGCGTAAACAACTTCAAGACGCTTGACCTCTATGACAAACTGTATGCGGACGACTGGGACGGCTTCGGCATGCCATACACAATCGGCCTCAATGACAATGGCGTTTACAAGCAGCGCAACTGGCATGACATGCTGCTGTCTGGTACTGGCAGTTATGGCACTGACATTGCCAGGTGCCTGGGAATACAGCAGTTCAAGCCCCCATTCTGCCCAACAGGCGCAGCCAGTGAATCAGATGATTTAAGGAACTCCATTCTTTATGGGCACAACAGGGGCCTGATGGGACTGAACACGTGCTTCCACCATAAGAGCTACCAGGTCAGTGAAATCCCCTGGAGCACAAATCCCCAGCGCTATGCCATCAAGAGGCTTTCCCAGATCAACAATGCCTCCACCACGGTGCACTTCGGCGAATCAAACCGAAGCGCCAATCCCGACATTGGCTCATATCCCACCACATACATGCAGTTCAGGCACAACCAAAGGATGACAACCACTTACTATGACGGGCACGTCGATATGCGCAAATACCGCACCATCACCAACGATGACTTCTATGCACATTTGACAGGCAACCAGCAATACAACAAGAACGGCACGTTGTACTAGTGCTTGTAGCCTTGAGGTGATTTCAATTTTGTAATTATCTCATCCTGACATGCAGCGGCACGACACCGAAAGACGGGCTATTCTTCCAAGAAATGCTTTTTTTCACAAAAAAAAACGCCAAAGCATTGCCACATTTTCAAAACATCAAGTATATTACGCCAAATGCAATATGCTTATGCATTTTGCCATTCGCAAAATCAAAACAAACAATGAATAAATAAAAAGGGTTCCCGCAACCCAAAACCTGAAAGGGCAGAAGATGGAAATCAGAAAGAAATTGGCAAAACTGGTAGTCAGCGTTTTTGCAACTGCGGTGATTCTGGGAGCGACAGGCGCAATTGCCGCTGAAAATGACGATTGGTTCTACACGAACGAAGATTCCTCGCAGATCTTTGATGTGAACAGTGTCATTGTACAGGGAGAACTCTACATCTGGAACAGAGTGGCAGACATCTTTGACATCCTGGAATGTGGAATCGGCTTTGGCGCCAACATCGGCGTTGACGCGCAAATAACCAAGTATGCACAGCTGGCCGCCATTACTAAATATGGCAAGGGCGTGGAATTCCCGCATTTCATACCGCCATTCTGGATGGTGCATTATTTCCAGCACAAGCGCATTTTCCGCGTGCATGAAGGCAAATACAGGGCGACCGCTTTCGGCCCATGGCGCTGGCAGAATGTGGATGAAGAAGAACGCCATCTGGCGACTTTCACCAGCGATCCCTGGGATCTGCGCCTTGAGGCTGCGCTAGTCGCTCATCTTTATGTGGATGTAAAACTGGAGGAGGTCGCTGACTTCATCACTGGCTTCGTGGGTTATGACTTCAAGCATGACGA
>JAFYGL010000732.1 GCA_017543165.1 Victivallales bacterium
AACTGCCCAGTGCCTCCCCCCATGTTGGAAAGAGCATTTGAAAAAAACATCACTTGCCCCATGAGACATTGCCCAGGAAGCCATCGGTGAACAAGGACGGCTTGTATCCCGCCTCCGTTGCCAGGCGGATTGCAGTCTCAATCCGCTGGAAATGGTCTGGCAGATAATTGAAGTAGTGCGGGAAACTGTACTGCTCGTGGCTTGCCATGCTGATGAAGTCCTTCTTGCTTTGTTTGGCAATGGCGATTTTCTCCTCTATCTGCTGGCAAGTCCATAGGTTGGCGGTGCAATCTCCCTTGAAATAGGTCACATTGTGCCTGAAATCATGCAGAATGCCCTGCTTCTCTATGTATCGCGCCTCGTCCAGATTCACGAAATAGCCCACATCGCAGACATATTCCCTGCTGCCTGCGTCCTCGATTCCCGCGCGCGGATTGATGAACTGCCCTTCCAGCGCGGTCACCCCCCTGTCGGTAAGAGCCTTGATTGCCTCTGGACGCGCCATTCCCCAGTGCAGTGCCACCATAGGCACTATGCTTTTCTCCCCAGCAAAGCGGGCCAGTTCGCCAAGCACCAGGTCATAGTCCCTGCCCAATGTTTCCGCCGTGGAGTTCTGGTATGTCCTGTCGGGGAATTCCGAGTAGGCGTGGAACGCCAGTTTCAGCCAGTCCGAATTGTCCTCCCATTCGCTTTTGTAGCAGTCTGGGAACTGCGCCAGCGTGAAATGGTCCTTGTCATGGTCGTTCCTGTAGAAGCAGTTCAGCGTGAAGAAGGTGCCGTAGCGAAGATGCATTTCATGTAGGAATTTAAGGTAGAAATGCTCCAGCAAATGGGCAGGACGTTGCCTGGCGATTTCAGTGAAAACGAAACTGTGGTCGTCTATGAAGAAGTTGTAGCGCTTGAAACTTGCCTTGTCCCAAAGCACCTGTATTTCGCGGATGGACTTGCCTGTGCCGTCCTCGAACTCGGCCCTTATGGTATTGAACTTTTCGCGGAGTTTAACCTTTGCGGAAAATCCCTGCCCGTCAAAGTCCGCCTCATTCCCATTTACGAACACGGTGCCTCCAGCACCGCAAATCCCGCGCACTTCTATCTCCAGTGCCTCCGCCGTCTCAACACCATGGTTGTGATTCAAGACAGCCCCGTTCCGCGGATATAAAATATCAAGCATAAAGCCTCCTTTTTCTCATTTGCCGTAATGTAAATGCTGGACAACTTTATGCCACATGTTTTTGACTTTTTTTCAATGGAATTTGCAAAGAATATTCTCGGCTAGTTGCCTGGAAATGGCCAGATAGTTCCTTTCGCTATAGACCATTGGGTATGGTCCATTGGGATAATACAACAGCATGCGCACTGCATAAAGCAGCAAAAAGGCCAGAATCAGCGCAATATACCACACTTTGCTACTGGCAAAAAAACTGGCAACAGCCTTGACGCGGGGATGAAGTCTGCCCTGCCAGAAATACAATACCATAATGGCCGCCAGTGTAAGCAGCACAAACATGGTCAGTGGGCAGTATGACAGGCTGTCCCGAATGTGCCCTTGCAACAGGGCCAGCACTGAATGCGTCAGCCCGCAGCCAGGGCAAGGGATGCCCAGCAGCATCCTGGTCGGGCATAGTTCCGCCCTGCCCAAGACCAGAAGATTGACGCCCGCCACAATGCCCAAAATCAATGCAAGGCACACAAACGGCAGCCATAAGGGCGGCAACTTCTTCAAACGAACTTGGTTTGTGCAGGAATTAGTCACTGAGTATTAACGCAGTTGTGTGCCTCGCCAGCTGCCGTAGTAGCGACGGCGTCCCGCCGTCGCGCCAATTGCGCATGGAAAATCAAGGGCGTCGCGCTGCAGCGCGACGGTAAGATGATCAGCGTTCTCAC
>JAFYGL010000010.1 GCA_017543165.1 Victivallales bacterium
GTTTTAACGCAGAGGCGCAGAGATTTTAACGCAGAGGCGCAGAGATTTTAACGCAGAGGCGCAGAGACGCGGAGGCGCAGAGTTTTAATTGTTTTTTTTGATGGGACAATTGTTCTTGTTTCTCCAAGAAGTAATCTCAAAACTGCCAATGTGAGCACCGAAGCGGCGCTCACTCAAGTTGTAGTTGGGGCAAGGCAAAGAAATTATATATTTACTTCAATGGAAAACTATAAAATCTCTGCGTCTCTGCGCCTCTGCGTTAAAAAAACTGCGCCTCTGCGTTAAAAAAACTGCGCCTCTGCGTTGAACTCTCGCGTCTCAGCGTTGTATTATTCGCGGCTGATTTCCTTGAAGTAGTTTTCCACTTGTCTGCGGTATTTTTCTGGCGGGGCGGTGTATGTGCGGGGCAGTGGGATTTGTTTTTGTGCCTGAATGCCGTCCAGCATCTGTATGATGACACGTGTGGCGGACATTATTTGTTCTCTTGTCATTTGCCCGCCATTGGCATCATTGTCGATTGGCTTCGACAATTCGCCAGAAGTGCGTCGCAGTTCCTCCGAGTTGGAGGCCTCGCCGATTTTGCCTGTGATTTGCGAGGCCTGCTGCCGTATTTGCCGAATGCGTTGCCTTGCCTTGCCCTGGTCGCTTTCAAATTGCGTGGCATTGGCGTCAATGGCAAGTTTTGCCAGTTGCATGAGGGCCTGCCGCAGTTTTTGCTCCTGCAAGCCGTTCATGGACTTTGCGGCTTCCTTCAGGTCCTGGGCCATTTCCTTCAGCATTTGGGCGGCCTTCTGCTGCTCGTCCGCCGCACGGTTCATTCGTTTGTATGCAAGGGCACGTTGCGCGCGCTTCTGTGTTTCCTCCAGACCGCCAGACGATGCTTTCGCCGCAACCTGGCTGAGTTCCTTGCCTGCCTGGGGCGCGAGATTCTGCATTTCGTTGGCCAATGACTTCAAGTCCTGCATCATTTGCGAGGTGCTTTCCTGTATGTTCTGTTGCTGCTGGCGCAGTTGTTTGCTTTCCTCCTTGCCTTCCCTTGTTTGAGCCGCCGCCTGCTCCTGGCGTTTGGCAAGTTCCTCTGCCTTTTGCGTCAGCGCCTGCATTTGCTGTGAGGCGGAGTGCTTCAGCAGCGCCTCCAGGAATTGCCTGGCCTGTTGCAGGTGCTGCAATGCCCTGTCGCCATAATGCCCTGCCACATCGCATTTGGCGGCACCAAGCGCATTTTCCGCGTCCCTCATGTTTCCTTCAGCCATGTTCAGGATGTTCACCGCTGGCAACGCGTCCTTCACTGGGAAAATCTGCTGCTTCACTGCATTTGCCGCCTGCGTCAGTTTGCGCTGCCTGCCAGCCAATGCAAAGTGAGCGGGCTTTTCGCCACGCATCGCCACATTCAAGTCGCCCTGCTGGATTTGCAGCTTCTTGATTTCCTCGATTGCGTTCTGGATAGTCTTCAAATCCTGGCCTGCATTGTCTTGCCCTGATTGCTGCTCCTGCTGCTGTGGGGCCGACTTGCCTTCGCCGTCCTTGTCCTGGCTTTTGGAATTTTTGGACTTCATGGAGTTTCGGAGCAGTTCCGTGTCAATCGCCACCAATGAGGCCAGCGCCTTCTCCTGGTATGGCACTGATTCCTCCAGCAGTTTCTGTCCCGTCATGAATGAGGCGGTGTGAAGCGCGGCCACCGCCTGCTCGAAAAGCAGTCCCATCTGTCCCAGATTGCCGCCCACCATTGCCGCCAGTTGTACCTGGCGTGATTTTGTTTCATTCTCCAGCGTCGCCAGGTGCTGCGACAGTTGCCGCATGTCATCGTCCTTGCCCGAAGGCAGCAAGTCCCAGGTCAGGCGCAGGAGCCGCTTTGCCTCTGCAACCAGGTCGGAGACGCTGACTTCCTTCTGGTTGTTGCCGTCCTGCCCCTCTGCCTCCTTCTGGTTCTTGTCGGGACGCACTGTTATGAAGAAGAGCGCGCTTCGTGCCATGTTGTGCTGTGGCTCCTTGTTGTCCTCCGCCAGCAGCTGGCATGCGAGTATGTCGCCTTCTTTAAGTTTGAGTTCCTCCAGTTTCCACAGTGTGGAGATGTCCCTCTCCCGCTTGCCTTGTGGGGCGGACAGTTCAAGCACCTTGTGGTCGCCGCCAGAAACGGAGTATTCCAGTTTCAGTGACACAAGCCCGAAGTCATCCGCCACATTAGCCGATATTCGCTGTTCCTGCCCTGGCTTGACGAATGTATCGCCGCCTGGCTCAAGCAGGGTGATTTCTGGCGGCAGGTCCTTTGTGATTTCCAGTTCAAAGGGGAGTTCCCTGCTGTGACCTTGCTTGTCTTTCAGTTCTATGCGGCAGATGCCGCTTTCATTTACGGTGCATTGCCTTGTGCCGCGCCATTCGCCTTCGGCAACATCCATTGGCTGAGTTTCAATGCCTGGCAGATGCAGGCTGCCCAGAATGTGCTGTGCCGCCTGGATCGACACGGCAAGAGTGCCGCCTTCAGGCAATTGCACTTTGCCAGCCTCGTCCAGTTCGATTTTGGGCAGGCCTGTGTACGCAGGTGGCTGCGCGGTGATTTTCAATGCGCGGCATGAAGGCGGCTCATACACCTTGACCTTGTACAATTTGCTGCGCAGGCGCGGCGTTTCAATGCGGTATTCAAAGTCTTCGGTCACATCGTAGAATGTGAAGAAGAACTTGCCGTTGGCGTCTTTGTTTAGGGGTGCGGTGTTGCCATTCCATATAATGTTGCCTTCTTGTGGCCCGCGCTTGATGGCGATGCTGTCAAGCATGTAGTCGCTATGCATTGGCGCCTCTGGCTCTGGTGCATGGATTGCAATGCCACTTTCTCCCTGGAGCCAGGCCATGAACGCCTCGCGGAAATCCCGCCAGGCAGGCGATTTCGCACCGATGACAATGCAAATTGCCGCCAATGCAATGCGCCAAAGCGAGGCAATGGCATGGCAACCAGGAAAGAACGAGGCAAGATTGGTTTTGTCTTTGGTAAGTTTTGCCTGCACATCCCGCATGAGTTCTTCTTCAATGGGGCGCAGGGGGCGTTCTAATGCCTCAAGCTGCGCTGCCGTGGCGAAACTGTCCATGAAGTCGGGCCGTCTTTCCTCCACGACTGCCGCCATTTTGTTCAGGTTGCGATGCCTGAACAGGGCGCGGATTATGCCGATTGCGGCAATTGCCGCGCAGATTATTGCAACGGCGGCGCCGAAGAGAGCAATGCTGCCTTCGCGTACTGGCAGACCCAGCATCGATGCGCCGCAGAACGCCAGCGCAAAGAACAGCCCAGCCAGCAGCAGCGAGCCTGCCAGCTCCTTCCTGCGAAGGCCTGCGGCTATTTGGGTAAGTTGTTTTCGTATTTGCATAGTTGGTTTATATGAGGGCACCGATGTTTATGTGGGTGCCCGCATTAGGTTTCCTGCCCCGCGTATTGCGTCATGTAGAGTTCGTAGTATTTGCCGTGTTGTTGGAGGAGGTCTTTGTGCCTGCCACGTTCCACCACGGCGCCATTCTCCATTACGATGATCATGTCCGCATTGCGTATTGTGGAGATGCGGTGCGCGATCACGATGCCAGTGCGCTCCTTCATGATTGTGCGCATTGCCTCCTGGATTGCCTTTTCCGTGCGTGTATCCACGTTGGAGGTCGCCTCGTCCAGGATGAGTATCTTGGGATTCGCCACGAATGCCCTGGCTATGGCAAGCAGCTGCCTTTGCCCCTGGCTGAGGGATGAGCCTGCTCCAGTCAGGAATGTGCGTTCCCTGTCGGGAAAATCCTCGATGAAGTCCCTGCACCCGCTGAGTTCCATTGCGGAATTGAGCTGCTCTTCGCTGGCATCGGGATTGCCGTACTCCAGGTTGGCGCGGATGCTGTCCGAAAACAGTACCGTATCCTGCAATACAATGGCCAGGTTCCTCCGCAGCGATTGCCTGGAGCACTGCGCTATGTCCATGCCATTGATGCTGATGCTGCCCGAATCTGGCTCGTAGAAGCGCATCAGCAAGTTCACCACGGTTGTCTTGCCGCAGCCCGTGGCGCCCACCAGCGCCACCATCTTGCCTGGTGGCAGTTGCAGGCAGAAATCCTTCAGCACGGGTTGGCCCTCGTTGTATGAGAAGTTCACGTGTGAGAAGTCCAGGCCAGCCTGGCCCTCGATGGCCAGCTCCGCGCCTTCCGCCTGCTCCTCCTTTTCCTCCAGCACGCGGAATACGCGCTCCGCGCCTGCCAGCGCGGTCTGCAATTGCCCATAGACGAATGCCAGTTCGTTTATGGGGCGGGAGCACTGGCGCACATACACGATGAACGCGGATATCACGCCTATTGAGATGAGGCCCCTGTGGGCGAAATACCCTCCGAACGCGGCGACTATGACAAAACTGATGTTGCCGATGCAGTTCATCACAGGTCCCA
>JAFYGL010000733.1 GCA_017543165.1 Victivallales bacterium
ACGAGTATCTTATCATTGTCGTTGTGTGATGATATTATGTGAGCGCCGAAGCGGCGCTCACTCAGGTTGGCCAATTTGGATTATTTTGCCTGTTGGACTGCCATACGGGTTGGCCAAACTGTGGGGAGGTGTCAGTGACTTTGCGCTGCTAGTTGGCCAACCTGAGTGAGCGCCGCTTCGGCGCTCACATTTAGAAAACCAGCCCGACTTTGGCGGCTGCCTTCTGCCATGCGTTGGCGATGAGCTGGTGCCCTGCGGGCAGCGGGTGCACGCCGTCGCGCAGCCAGTATTCCATAGGAGCGCGTTTGCAGGCATCGTTGAAGATTTCCTGCAATGGCACGAATGCGGTGTCGTATTCCTTTGCAATCTTGCGTGTGACCTCTGCCTTTTCCGCCACGTCGTCCACCCAGTCCTTGCCAGACACGGCTCCGAATTCCAGCACGAAAGGCTCCATGAGGATGAACTTCACGTTAGGCAGCACCTCCAGTGACCAGTCCAGCAGCATGTGATAGAATTTATCGAAGCGAGGCGTATCCACTCCGTTCTGGCGTTCCTTTTCATGCCAAACGTCATTCACTCCGATGAGAATGCTGATGAAATCTGGGTTCAGGTTAAGCGTGTCGATTTTCCAGCGTGCGTAAAGATCGACAATGCGGTTTCCGCTGATGCCCCTGTTGTATATTGTCCAGTTCACTTCAGGCTGCTCGCCCAGTAGTTTGCTGCCGATGAGGTTTGGGTAGCCAGGACCGAATACGTTGGTTGGATAGCCAGCGCCACCGCAGGTCACGCGCCCGCAGTCGGTGATTGAATCACCCATGAAAACCAGTGTTTTTCCCATTGTGTATCTCCTTGTTTTTCGACGGCAAGCCGTCGCTACGTTAGAAACTTGGATTTGGTACGAAAGTTGTGCGGCATTGCTTCAGGTAGTTGAGCGCATAGACCTGGCCTGTGATTTCCAGGTCGCCCCTATATACGGGGTCATGCCAGCCTTCTATGTCGATGGCTCCCTTGAAGCCGCTTCTTCTGAGTTCGGAGATGATCTGCACCCAGTTGCAGTCGCCGAAGCCTGGCGTGCGGTGGAAAACAGTGGTCTCTGGCCCATTGTAGCCGTACTTTGCAATTACGTCCCTGCGCACGTTTGCGTCCTTGCCGTGCAGGTGGAAGATGCGCTTGCCCCATTCCTGCAACTGCGGCATCGGGTCTATGAGTTGCGCCATCTGGTGGGTTGGCTCCCATTCCAGGCCGATGTTTGGCAGCGGGATTGCCTCGAACATAAGTTCCCATGCGCGTGGGTTGAAGGCGATGTTCCAGTTGCCAGATGCCCAGGTGCCGCCCATGGTGCAGTTCTCGAACGCGATTTTCACGTTCTTTTCGCCCGCCTTCTCGCAGATGGGCTGCCACACTTCCTTGAAGCGTGGAATGGAATCTGGCACTGGCACGTTGGGGACGCGGCCCGCGAAGCCCGCCACCACATCCGTATGGTAGAGATGAGCGCATTCAATCAGCCTGTAGAAGAATTTGCGCAGTTTCTCGCCTTTAACAGAATCCTCCAGGGGATTGCCGTATGCCTCGATTGCGCCGATGCGTATGCCCTTTTCATCCAGAATGGGCATGATCTGCTCTGCCACGGCCTCTGGATCCAGCATGTCTTCCTTGTTGTGGCCGAAGGTCAGCGCAAAACTTTCAAAGCCGTAGGGTATGATCTGCTTGATGTAATCGACGATGTGCTCATTGACTTGCACCATCGTTCCAATGAGAATGTCCTGTGCCATCATTGTGCTCCTTGTTTCTTCCTTTGCTTCAATTCTGGTTTTATCTTCTTCTTAAGTATGTACAGCAAAAACAGGCCGTTGAGCAGTATTGCCAGTGTCCAGGAGACTGGATAGGACAGCAGCAGCGAATTCATGGTGCGGTATTTCGCGAATATGGTGAACACCCAGACGATGCGCAGGGCGCAGACCGACAGCAGCATGAGAATCGCAGGCACGACCGCATAGCCCAGGCCGCTGCAGGCGCCCTGTATGACGTCCATTGCCCCGCAAAGTCCATAGAACAGGAACAGGCAGAGCATGCGGGTGTGCCCTGCGTCTATCACAGCGCTTTCGCTGTTGAATATGGTCAGCAGCCTGCGTCCAGGAAGGTAGAATCCCCATCCGATGACTTCACCCAGCACGACGCCCAGCATGATGCAGTACAATATGCTGCGCACTATGCGCTTGTAGTAGCCGCCGCCATAGTTCTGCCCCGCAAAACTGACTGCTGCCAGGTGCAGACTGTAGGAACTGAAAAGGTACAGCAGGTTTTCGAACTGCAATGCCGCCGCGTTGCCAGCCATTACCACCGCGCCCAGGGAATTCACCGAGGACTGTATGATGATGTTGGACAGCGAGAAGCAGGAACTTTGTGCGCTGGTGGGCAGCCCGATTCGCGCCATCCTGTAGAGGGATTCCCAGTAGATGTGCAGTTTCTTCAGGTCAAGGCGGAATTCGGAGCCGTATGTGCACAGCACCCGCAATACGAAACAGGCGGAAATGCCGTTGGATATGACAGTGGCAACAGCGACGCCCGCCACACCCATCTTCAGCGCAAGCACGAAGAACAGGTTAAGCAGAACATTGGCAGTGCCTGCCACTGTCAGGAAGAACAGCGGGCGCTTGGTGTCCCCCAATGCACGCATAATGGAACTGCCGAATATGTAGGTCATCTGCAAGGGCATGCCCGCGAATATTATCCGCAGATAAAGCCTGGACTGCCCAAGTATCTCGGCGGGGGACTTCATCCATGTCAGGAAAGTTCCTGCGAGAAAGAAGCCGAACACCGCTATGATTACGCCGCCAGCCAGCGCAACTGCAATGGATGTGCGCAGTATGTTGCGCAACGAGGCCCAGTTGCGGGCACCGTAGTATTGCGCCGTGAGGACGGACGTGCCTACCGCCAGGCCAG
>JAFYGL010000734.1 GCA_017543165.1 Victivallales bacterium
CCGCTTATGCCGTATGCCTGGGGAACCTCATCCTCCAGCAGTACGCGGATGTACTCCTCCATGTGGGGTGCCAGGCGGCCCTTGCGCATATCCTCCAGCGCCATCCACTCCATCTTCCCTTCGGCGGAGGATTGCAGTTCGCCACTGTAGGTGCTGGTGCGGAACATGAACACGATGTACCTTGAATTGGCTGTCACCTCGGCTGGCGAGCCCGCAGTACGCTCCCCTATGGTCTCCCACTCCACGACGCCGCACATCCGCAACTTTGAGACAGTCAGCCCCGTCTCCTCGCTGATTTCACGCACGACGCTGTCTGTTATGGATTCGCCAGCCTCAACATGCCCGCCAGGAAACGTCAGCCCACACCACGGATTCGTCGCCTTTGGCAGACGATGCTGCACCAGCACGCGTCCCGTGGCCTCGTCCTCAATCATGCACATATTGCAAAGTGTGCAGTTCATTCGGCAGCCTCCTTGATTTCATCGGCCAGTTCTGGCAGGCGCTTCTTCACCTCGCACTCCCACAGCACGATCACATGCCATCCAGCCGCCTCCAATGCGGCATGCTCCTTCTTGTCACGCGCCACATTCCTGTCGAATTTCGCCTGCCAGAACTCCACGTTGGACTTTGGCATGGTGGCGGTCTTGCATCCTTCATGCCTGTGCCAGAAGCAGCCGTTCACGAAGATGACCGTGCGCCACTTGGGCAGCACAATGTCCGGATGCCCAGGCAATTTAGGCGAATGGAGGCGGTAGCGGAAGCCCAATGCGTGCAGATGCCTCCGCACCGCCATCTCAGGCTTCGTGTCCTTTGACCTGATGTGGCTCATCACCTCGCTGCGCTTTTCCTTGGATATGGTGTCCATCTTTGATGATATATCTGTCTAAATATTGACAATCCTTCATTTCAGGTATATGATATAAACCAAAGCGTGAATAATGCAATCTAGGTAAAAGGCAAAATTGCCAAATACAAAGGACTTTTACAATTATGAAAATTGGTTTTGCAGTTGGTGACATAACACCTGAAATCGGCTTGTTTTTGGCAGGATACGGAAATCCAGAACGCATTGCCACAGGCGTACATTCCCCGCTTTGCGCGTCAGTAATGGCAATGGGCGACGAGAAGAAAACTGCCGCAGTCATTGCTTTGGACTGGTGCACCCTTGATGAAAGCATTGCATGGGATATGCGAAAAGGCATCGAGGAGGCCTCTGGCATCAAGGCGGAGGACATCATTCTCTGCTGCACCCACACTCATTCCGCGCCCAATACACGCAGGTCCACCACAGCAGGTCGCTCCGCCTGCGACCCTGAGCAAAAAGGCGTCAAATACGCATACGATTCCATCAAAATCCTCGCCGCAGCTGTCAATGAGGCAAAAAACAACATGCGCGAATGCACCGCAGGTTTTGGAAGCACAAAGACCAAAACTGGCGTGTCCAGGCGAGGCACCAACAGATTCGGCAAAGTCAGCGGCTTCATTGAAGACCCGTATTTGATGCATGACGACAATATGACAGTGGTGCGTTTCAAGAATGTCCAGGATGGAAATGACCTGGGCATATTTGTGCATTGCAGCGCGCACAATACCTCCATGGGCGCAAACCGCGATTATTCCAGCGACTGGTGCGGCATCATGCGCGAGCGCATCCGTGACCGCTATCATGTCCCAGTGGTCTTCGTGAACGGCGCCATCGGCGATTCTGGCCCCCGCACCAACCGCTGGTGCGAATTCAAATCTGTTCAAGGATATTCCGCTGGCGGCGGCGATGGCCTCAAGGCCGCGGAGGAGGTAGGCTTCCGCGCAGCCTCGGATGCCTTGCGCTGCCTGGAGGACATAAAGGACTTCCGCTCTGCACTGCCATTCGCTGTGCTGCACAATGAACTGCGTATTCCGCAGGCACTGTCCATGTCACAGGAGGAGGCGGAAAAGGTGGTACGGGAATATGAGGCGGCAAACCCCGTCATCCCCGATGAACCAGACAGGAATTACCAGGTCGCAAAAAGCAATCTTGCGGCATGGAAACTCCCGCCAGAGCCAGAACTAATCATAAAGCAGACCATTGTCTCGTTCGGCCCCCTGGCATTCCTGCCCTTCCCGTTTGAAATGTTTTCCATGTTCTCCCTGCGACTGCGCAAATATTCCAAACTGGAATATCCACTGCTTTGCAGCATCGGCAACGGCTATTACGGCTACATGCCAGACCGCGCAGCATTCGCCATGGGTGGATATGAGGTCGAATGGCTTTGCTTCGCCCGCAATTATGTGATCGCCAAAAACGCAGGCGACATCGCCGTAACCCAGACACTTGACGCACTGGACAAACTTGAATAGTTCTAATGTGGACTGTGGACTGTGGTCTGTTCTGTGGCGGGCGATAAATCGCCCGCCAAACCACGGCTTTTCGCCCCACAGTCCACAGTCCACAGTCCACAATGGAAACAAACAGCAACACAAAAACTAATGAGTCAGCAGACATGAAGGGCGAACTTTGCAATTGGCGTTTTTGATGTACTCAAATATGTAGTTTGACTGCAAACTTTCATGATATATATTAATTAATTAGCAATGGGAAGCAATGGCAGCGTGTATTATGGTAAAAAGTGGCTTTTCTATATAAGGCTATGTAACTTTTAACCTTTTCACGTGTAGTCATAATATACC
>JAFYGL010000735.1 GCA_017543165.1 Victivallales bacterium
ATAGAGAGTGTGGAGGAGAAAGAGAAAAATCTAGGAAAAGTTTAGGTCTTTATTCCCATTTCACAAATCCTATTTCTATTTCTTACTGCGTTTTCCGTTTCGCCATTTCGGCGAAACGGAAAACGCGCAGTAAGGGATAGAGGTGGGGTTTGGGGAGGGGGAAGGGCCACTGGCCCTTCCCCCTCCCCAAGAACAAGGAGTTTTTATGCATTATCTGGCGTATATATTTCCCATTCTCATCAACATAATGAATGGGGGCATGTTCTTCATTACGGCGCAGCGCTTTGCGGAGGCGCATGCCTCCAAGATGCTGATTACTGGCACCATGGTGATGTGGGCGTTCATGTATTCCGTGGCGTCGCTGGTGGTCGGGCGTTTTGTCACGGAGGCGCGTTCCGCGAAGATGATATGCATTGCCTCGCTCATGCTGATGGGCACCATGATTGGCGCGATTGTCATGCCGTCTTTGAATATGCAGTTCGTGTGGATGGCAGGGCTAGGCATTTCGGGCGCATTGTACTGCACGGCATTCCAGGTCTTTATGAAATGCCTGGAGAAAGGGCAGGCGAATGGCCTGGTGCGCTCCACGGCGCTTTACACCGCGGCCTGGAGCCTGGGCCTGGGCTTGGGACCATTCATATTCGGCGTGATGGACTGGCGCATCAGCTACGGCATAAATGCCGCATTTGCATTGCTGATCTCCATTGGCGTGATGTTGATTGACAAGTATTGCCGAGGCAATGCAGAGGCCCCTGTTCAGCAAAACCAGCCACAGGCCTCCGAGGAAAACAGCGTTGAGCCGTTGTACAGGGGGCGTCCCAACTTGGTGGTAATGGGCTGGCTGGGTGGTTTTCTGGGCACATTTACCATCTCCATACTGCGTACAATGGAGCCTGCCCGTGCAGTGGAACTGGGACTGAGCCGTTTCAACAGCGCAATGGTGCTTGCCAGCGTAAGTTATGTGCAGGCTATTGTGGCGCTTCTCCTGATACGGGGCAGGCTGTGGATGTACAACAGGCTGCCTCTGCTGCTGACGGGGATTTGCGGCATACTGGGCCTAATCGGCATCGGCTTTTTGGATAAGTTGCCGCTGCTGTACGTGTCGGCTATCCTGTATGGCACATTTTCCTGCGCGTTCTACTTCAGGTTTGTGTTCCTGGCACTGGTGCATCCCACCAAGGGCGGCTTCTACGTGTCTATCAACGAGGCGATGGTGGGCATTTCCAGCACAGTGGCGCCATTCTGCGCGGGGCTCATGTCGAAATGCCTGGACATATCGGGCATATTCGCCTGCTGCGCCGTGATTGTGGGGCTTTCCACTGTGGTGCAGTTGTTCATGGCAAAGGACCAGAAATAGGAGTTTTCATATATGGAACTTTCTGTGGAAAAATATCTTCAGCGCATCAATTACACAGGCGATGTGACGCCCACCAGGGAGAACCTCGTTGCCTTGCAGCGTGCGCATCTGATGAGCGTGCCCTACGAGAACCTGGACATCTACTATGGGCGGGATTTCACCTTGGCGATGGAGGAACTTTATGACAAGATAGTCCTGCGCCACAGGGGCGGCTATTGCTTTGAGATAAACGGGCTTTATGCCTGGCTTCTGCGGCAGTTGGGCTATGAAGTGGAGGAGTATTTCGGGCGCTGGCTGTATCTTGACCCCCTGGCGGTTCCAGCCCGCAGGCACCGCGTGATCCGCGTGAAATTTCCTGACGGCGACTACATCACGGATGTGGCTGTGGGGCAGCGCGCACCGCTGACGCCGCTGGCGTTCCAGTATGGGCTGGTCCAGCCACGCGAAGGTTTCAACTACAGGATTGTGCAGGACGATGTGCTGTGCAACGTGGTGCAGCGCGAAGAGGGGGGCAAGTATGTCAATTTCTTCTCCTTCGACCTGGCGCCCCAGCAGAACATTGACTTCACTTATGTGCATTTCTACTGCATGAAGCATCCAGATTCAATCTTCAACAAGAGGATATTGGTGCATATTCCGACCGAGAATGGGCGCAACAGCATCTACAGTGCCCTCGACCCGCAGACCGCCGCCGTAAAACCATTGCTTAACGTGGGGCTTGCGGGCGGCACCAGCGAAAAACGCTTCCTATACAGCGAACAGGAATTGAAGGAGGCTTTGGCGCAATATTTCGGCATTGTGCTTTGAAAAGCAAATTTGCCATTATGATATTGCATTTGCCACAAATGTTTGATAAAATTCAACAAAGTTAATTGACTTGTCATTTTCATAATTCATATAGACAACTGAGGTCAAAAAAATGAACACGATGAGAAAGCATTTTACTTTGATTGAGTTGCTGGTTGTGATTGCGATAATTGCCATATTGGCCGCAATGCTGTTGCCTGCCCTGGCAAATGCGCGGCACAAGGCTAAACTGATCAGCTGCACCAGCAATCTGAAGCAGGTCATGCAATGCTACCAAATGTACACAATGGATGCGGATGATGTGATGATGCCGAACATTGTGAAGACGGAGAGCGCCACACACATAAATCGCGGCTTTGGACCGAAGGGGGCGAACATTTACTGGTTCATGGCGACTTATCTTAATCTGCACGCAGTGTCAAAGCCAGATAATGACAACTACAACTATGCGATTTACGATGGCAACGATGTGAAAGGCTTCACGCACTGCCCAGCCTCGCCTTATTACTACACATATTCCACAAGCAGTGGCTCAAGGACATACACGATGTATCTGGGGTTTTACGGATTGATGAATTACTTCGTTGGTGGCGACGATTATTGGAGCACAGGCGCTGGCCTCAAAAAGTTCCCATGGAAATTGACTGGCATAGGCAGAGTGTCAGAGAAGGTTTTCCTAGCGGATTCAGTCTATGCGGAAGGCAAGTGGGACAGCACTGATCCAAACAAGGCAAGCGGATATCCGATGTGCTACAATAGCGGCCAGAACATTTCATTTGTCAGGCATAGGGAGCGTACGAACCTGGCTTTTGGGGACGGGCATGTGGAAACATGGTCGAGGGTGGAATACAGGGCTGTTGTGAATGCGGGATGGACCAATTCCGCAATGCTAGGCGTAGGCTTTTAGATTAGAGATATGTTCCACATCTTTGACTAGGACTAGGCGGTTTGATGCATAAAAATAATTGAGAGAGTTTATTATGAGACATGTTTTTACATTGATTGAACTGCTGGTTGTGATTGCGATAATTGCCATATTGGCGGCAATGCTGCTGCCTGCCTTGAGCAAGGCGAGGATTGCAGCAAAGATGACTTCTTGCTCAGGCAACATCAAGCAGTGTGGCATGGCGATATTGTCGTATGCGCTGGACAATGATGACATCATTGTCCCCGCTGACTTGCCTACGTATAATGACGCAAAGTTTTCAAAGCGTGGCTTTGTGCATCCTGGTGCGAAGAATGGCTGCCCCTGGAATTGGTGGTGCCTCTCATACCTTGGCGTTACATCATGGACGATTCCCAGCGACAAGGATTACCGCTATGTGCAGATACCCAACTCCTACTGCAAAAGCATAATGCAGTGCCCAGCCATCGGCAAGTTGCCATACGTTATCAATAACAGCGGCACCACTTTGGCCTACCGCTACATCAAAACTATTTCGTATGGAATGCCCACTTTCATCGGCGGCGGACCTGACTATTACAGCACGGGGGGCAATGTAAAGAAGTTCCCCTGGTATTTCAGTCAGCTTACGCGTTGCAGCGAAAGAGCGCTTTTGACGGATTCAACAGAAAGTAGCCTTGCAGGGAAGGAATCTGATACATCAGACATCAATACCCAGGGTATTTACGTGGTAGCCAATAAGTACAATGGTGTATATTACGTTTCCACCAGAAGACACGGAGGCAAGACAAACGTTGCTTTTGCAGATGGTCACGTGGAAGGTGTCCCCGCAAATACAATCTACGCCGAAATAAACAAAGACATCACAAAAGGAATAATGTTCTGGGGTGGTGGTTTTTAAGCTTTCCGCACGAATGCCTATATGGAAATTATGATGATTTGTTTTAACATTGGGAGATGTGCTTATATGATGCGTGGATTTTACCTGGCTTTCTTTTCGTTGTTCTGCCTGAATGCGGCATTTGCCCTTCAGCTGGACAAGCCGTCGTTGAACAAGGTGGAGTTTCTTGAGGCGGCGAAGCATGCGCCGCTTCAACTTGTCAAGAATGGCGAGTTGCAATTTGCCATAGTCTATGACCCGAAAACAGAGACGAGCACGACATTCGCCGTGCGCAAATCAGGGAATCTGGCTGCTGAGGCGTTGAAGGACGCATTTGAGCGCAGCGTTGGCAAGGCGCCTGCGGTATTGCCGCCAGATTCCCCTGAACTGGCGAAATACCCGCTCTTGATTGCCGTGGGTGACACTCCGTATGCCAAGGCATTGGGCATTGTCCCAGGAAAGTTGCCGTGCGAAGGCTATGTGGTGCGCACATTCGACAAGGGCGTGGTAATCTGCGGCAACGACGGCAGCCTGGTGCCAGGGACATACAACACGATGGACTGGTACCGCTACCGCATGAACGGCACCGCCAATGGCGCATACGACTTCTGCGAGCGCGTCCTGGGCATGAGGTACTACTATGCGGGCATTGGCACCGTTGCACAGCCATTCAAGGATTTGGAGTTGCAGCCATGCGCCTGGACTGACCATCCACGCTACAAGGAACGCTACAACTGGGCGGTGGAAAGCATGTTCAAGCGCAACTTCCCATGGAAGGGCATTGCCAAGAACAACAACATGCAGATAGAGCATTCCTGGAGAATGGCCATTTCCACCCGCTATATTTCAGGCCACAGCCCAGACCCCATGGCGATGGCAAAGGTGTTTCCCGACAAAATCGATGACATCTTTTTCACTTCCGAGGACGGGCACCGCTATTTTCTCCCCAACACGCACATCGGCAACTACTTTGATGTGACCAATCCTGCCTTCACCAAGTTGCTGGTGGATTGCTTTGTTAAGTTCTATGAAAGCAAAGGCAAGTGGCGGGCACCCTGGGGCAGGCAGCACGCGCCCAACTCTGAGTACGTGCTGTTTGGCCAGTGCGACACATTCGTGAACAATCTGGAGAACGAGCGCTCCCGCCCGTACATATACAAGGCGAAGGAAGGCGGCCCCCGCACTGGCAAGTATTCCGATGTGTACATGCACTTCTGGATTGATTTGGGGCGTCAGGTGGAGGAGCGTCTGCCTGGCAAGAAAATCGGCTTCAGCCTGTACCACAACTACTCTTATCCGCCAGTGAAACAATACGAGAACGTGCCGAAGAATCTTTGCCCCAAGCTGGACATTGGCACGCCTGCGCTGGTGCGCTCCCCGCTGGCGCGCAAAAACTATGTTGATGTGTACAGCCGCTGGAGCAAGGTATTCGGCAAGCCCCTCAACGCCTATTGGTATGGCATTCAGACCAATGCGTACTCCAAGGGCATTCAGGGTGCGTACATGAAGGAACTGATGCAGTTGCTGAGACCATATATTTCCGACGAGGGATTGATGCTTGACGCAGGCGGCTGCGACTGGCATTTCTACTATTCGTACTACCCTGTTTACAGGGCCATGTGGAATCCAGACTGCGATACGGATGCCATGATTGACGAGCACTGGGAACTGCTGTACGGCCCCGTGGCAGGAAAGCATCTGCGGGCTTTCTACAATCTGGTGCGGGAACGCTGGGAAAAGGTGCTTATTCCCTCGCTGAAGAGCATTGCGGCGACTTCAGTGCCGCCAACGGACCTGTACAATGCCTACAACCTTACCATAGTGAAGCAGCTGGAAGAATTGCTGGACAAGGCGTACAAGGCCACTGCCGAAGGCAGCATCGAGCGCATGAGGCTGGACTTCTTTGCCGAACCATGGAAAAAGGAGTTTGTGGCAAGCCGCGCATATCTTACGAAGGTGCTGAATACATACCGCGCATACAGGCTGCCTGAAGGCGTGGAGCCAGTCATTGACGGCCAGGTGGACGAGGCCTGCTGGCAGCTGGCGGCAGACATGCCTCTGCGTGACTACCTGGGGAACGACCGTGTCTCCGCCCGCAAGCAGGATGTGCGCATCTTGTGGAATGACAAAGGCATCTGGCTGGCCTGCAAGGAAGACGGCAAGACCAGTTCAGTGCCATTGGATGTATGGATGAAAAGCGACCATGTGGAGTTGCTCTTGTCACCTGGGCGCGGAAAGGAGGAGTTTTTCCAATTTGCCAGCAATCCCAATGGCGACAGCGCCCAGGGCACCCGCCGCTTGAAGCCGATTGAGGCGGGGTATGACGGAAAGTGGAAGTGCCCTGGCTTCAAATGCGCCTCTAAACTTAATGATGATGGCTGGTCAACCGAGTTGTTCATCCCATTCGAGGGGCTGAATGGCAAGCCTGCCCCAAGGCCGTATAAAAGTTGGTTCTTCAATGTGATTGTGACCGATG
>JAFYGL010000736.1 GCA_017543165.1 Victivallales bacterium
AGTCCACAGTCCACAGTCCATAGCTATTCCAGCGTCTTCAGGAATTTCTCCTTGCTGGGGCCATCGTAGAACTCAAGTTCCTCCTTTATCTCCTTGAGGCGTCTTTCTATGCCTGGCTTGTTTTCACGCTGCGCCCATTTCAACTGCGCAAGTTGCATGCGCAAGAGTTCCTCCTTCAATTCGTTTGGAGTGTCCTCTGAAAAATAATTGCCGCGCAACAAGGTAATCAGGCGCTCCCTTTCCCTGATGAAATCGGTGCCATGCTGCTTTCCCCGCTGGAAATCAAGCCAGGCACGCTTGAACGCAACCGACGCCTTCACAGCCTCTGGTATGTTGTGGAATGTTATCAGCATACGTTCTGACACATCGTTCCCCAGCACAATCTTTTCTTCTTCAATATTGTTGACGCCACGCTTCAGCATCCTCTCCAATATGCGCAGAAATGCCACGGCATATTCTGGTTGTTCAGGATGCCTTGCAGTCAAATCCGTAAACATCCCCAGTGCCTGCACTTTGGATTGCCTTGTGTCCAATTGCGCCAACTTGCCGCCATATTCATCCAAAAGCCTGGCATACTGGAAGCGCAAAGTTGTATTGTCAGGTTCCTCGTCCAGCAATTTCTTCAAATATTCAAAGACCTTGCCTCTGTCATATCCGCCATAGCCGACAGAGGCAAGAGCTTTCATCGCCAGAAAAACCTCCAACCTGTCCGACAAGACGCCAGAGGCAGAGTATTTTTCCAGGACACGCGTCTGCATGGCATTGGCCTCCTGCTGACGGCCTGTGCGGCGGAGCACGTATGCCAGGCTATTCATCACCTCTGGCGTCTCCTTCTGCGCCAGCATGTTGCGGAACGCATTCTCGGCCAGATCCATATCATGCGTCCTCATGGAATGGCTGCCAATCACGCGCCAGGCCTTCAGCATTTTTTCTGACGACTGCTCCCCCTGCTCCAAGGAGAACTGGTAATATGGAAGGAGCAAACTCAACAACTTGCTCGTGCTTGTCGAAGGCGGGCGTTCCTCGACAAATGCAAACACCTTCTGCAATGCAAGCTCCGCATTTTCCGCATTTTCACGGGACTTTGCCAATGCGATTCGCGTGTTGTTGTATCCAACGATCAGGGACAGCACCAGGAAGATGCTGGCAATGCAGGCCGCAAACACGGCGAATGCCAATGCAGGATTGCGCATCGCCCACAATAGCATTCGCCTTGCTAGGCCAGGGCGCGCTGCGTCCACAGGCCTGTCCTCAAGAAAGTTACGCAGGTCATCCGCCATCGCGTCCATTGTGGGATATCTGTCCTCTGGATTCTTGGCCACGCTCTTTGCGATGATTGCCTTGAGCTCACGGGATTTGCATACCATCGGCTGCATATCACCATTCAGTATCTTCTTTTCCAGTTCACTCAAGGTACTTGCCTGGAATGCAGGTTCGTCATTCACCATCTCCAGCAAGGTAAGGCCCAGGGCATACTGGTCGCTGGCGGCAGTGCAAGTGCCGTCCTGCAATCTTTCGGGCGCCATATACCGCAAGGTGCCGCCCGTGAATGGCTTCTTTTCGTCAATGCCATTGAGCATTGAGGCCAGACCAAAGTCGCTGATATGCATACGCCCGTCCTGGTCCAGAAGAATGTTTCCTGGTTTTACATCGCGATGCAGGATTCCGCAGCGATGGGCGTATGCCAATGCCTCGGCAGCCTGCAGGCCTATTTCCGCGATTTGCCGCAGGTTGTCAAAGGACATGCAGTCAAGTACCGTGCCTTGAATAAGCTCCATTGCATAGAAGCACAGCCCGTTTGCCCCGCGCCCCGCGCTATATACCTGAACTATCCCAGGATGGTAAAGACGGGCAATGGCCTTGGCCTCATTCTCAAACTGCTCTATGTCCTTAGGAGAAAGGCTTGCCTCCGACAGCAGCGTCTTGATTGCGACGCGCCTGTTCAAGGCAATCTGCACCGCCTCGTACACGCAGCCCATGCCGCCATTGCCGATTTTGCGCAGCAAATGGAAGCCCTCATTGTCAAAATCGGGGATTGGCTGTTCATCCTGGGCATGGCCAGTGTCGGACATATTTTCCACATCCGCCACAAGGGGCAGCAATTCAACAAGTTCCGCCTCGTGTTCGGGGTATTTTTTTGCGAAGTCGCCTATCGCCTGGCTTTTCCCTTGGCGGCGCAGTTCGATATATTCCTCTATTATTTCATCAAGTGAACTGCTCATTGCCTGAATTCCGAAAATTGCACCAGTTTTTCCTTTAGACGCTGCAATGCCCTGACATATCTTATGCTTGCCGCCTTCTGTTCCAGCTTCAGTATCTCGGCGCATTCCGCATTGGACATGCCATCGAAATTCCTAAGCTGGATTATCTGCCTGTCGTTTTCTGGCAATGCATCAATTGCCTGAAGCAGCAAGGCATATCGTTCCTCGCGTCCAAGTTTCGAGGCGGGTGAGGTAATGCTGTCAGCCAGCATGTTCCAGTTGAGCTGCGCCTCGGTCTGCGTGCCAGGGGCATCGTTTATCTCGACTTCATAGTTGGCATTTCGCTTCTGGCACAGGAGATGCTTCCGTATCTGGTCGGTCACAGTCTGGAGCAATATCATCCGCAGTTTCATATACGGCGGCACTTCAGGGTTGTTCTCCAGAAAATCTATCTTGGACATGGCGGCCACCAATGCCATCTGCAAGACGTCTTCCTCTCCAAGACGCCTTCGCATCACAGGTGGCATGTTCCTTTTTGCCAGGCGCAGAAGTTGCCCCTTGTATTCCTCAAACAAATTGGCCCATTTTTCCTTGCATTCTTCAATTTCCATAAGCACCGCACCGCTAATTTCCAAATGAAAAACAGTCATGACATTTACATAACGTGTTTCAGCCTGAATTATTGCCTTGATACGGCAAGATTTTCTGCGCGGCATGATTAAACAAGCCGCGCAGAGCAGCGTGCAGGCACTATGACTGCTTTGTTGCCATCAATGCGAACTGCTTTGGGGAAATCCCGTGCTTCTTGCGAAATGCGCGGCAAAAATAACTTGCCTCGTTAAAGCCCACCATTGCGGCGGTCTCCTTGATGGAGCACTGTTCGTTTTTCAATATTTGCGCCGCCATATTCAGGCGCAGGTCATTTATGTACTGCTGAATTGTCATGCCAGAG
>JAFYGL010000737.1 GCA_017543165.1 Victivallales bacterium
CGCATCCGAAGTCGGTGACATCGCTGAGGGATTTGTTCGGGCAGCGCACGCCAAGGCCGTAGCCATAATTTGGCCGCCAGAAATATGGTCTGGTTGTGTCATCCAGGCGGTCAGTTGCCATAAGGGCGATAGTTTCCTTCTTGAGGATGGAATCGCCTTTTCTCATTGCCTCCAGGAAGAGTGACATGTCCTCGACAGTGCTGATGCACCCTGCCCCGCCGCTGGCGTATTCAGGACCGAAAATATAGAAGTTGTTGGGATAAACCTCGAAACTCTTTCTTTCTGGGTAGTACCAGTACAAAGTGGCGATGCGCTTCTGCAATTCAGGCGTCAGCATGTAGGTGGTGTTTTTCATGCCGAGAGGCTCGAATATGTTCTTTGTCACGTAGTCATTGAACAACTGCCCGGAAATGACCTCCACCAGCGCGGCCAGCACATCGTGTGCCAGGCTGTACTGCCATTTCATGCCTGGTTCGTAGTCCAATGGTTCGCTTAAAATGCCGCGTACAATCTCGCGTGTGGGGCATCTGCCATTGGTGGCGGAAGCCACATTTTTGATGCCTTTGGAATTCCTGTCATAGTTCAATCCCGCGGTCATGGAGAAAAGCTGGGCTATCTTGATTGTGTTCTTTGCTGGGACAATGCCGCCCTCTGACTTGACAGCCATGAACTTGGCCTCTGGAAAATAATGCCACAATGGCTCGTCCAGTGAAAAAAGGCCCTTCTCATACAACTGCATTGCGGCGGTGCAGGTTATTATTTTCGAGCAGGAATATACGTAATACACCTCGTCGCCAGTCATCTTGCGGCCTGTTTCCTTGTCAGAACAGCCATTCCAGCGGCGATATACGGTTTCGCCGTGATGCTTTACAATGCAATCATAGCCTGGAACACCCATGTCCAGAAATGATTCCAGTTTTTCTGTCAGCTTGTCAAACATAAGCCTTTTCTCTTGATTTTCCACCTAGAAAAGTGGACTGTGGACTGTGTGGGGGGGCACGCTATTCCGCGCGGCCATTGGCCGCGCGTCAGGACGCGTGACCGCCATCCGCACCTGGCAGGCACAACACTATCCACAGTCCACAGACCACAGTCCACAGTCCACAGACCACTGGTCAATTGCCAGTATTATTTGTTAATCAATGTGACGACTCTCTGCGGGAATGGGATGCTGAGGCCAGCCTCTTCGATGGTGCCCTTCAAACCTTCCTTGATGGCGAAGAATGCCTTCCAGTAGTTTTCTGTCGTAGCCCAGAAGCGCAGTGTCAGGTTCACTGAGCTTTCACCCAGGTCGGCGACAACCACCTGTGGAGCGGGATCCTTAAGCACGAATTCGTTTTTCTGCAGCAGGGCATTGAGTGCCTCCAGTGCCTTTGGAATGGAATCACCGTAGGCAATGCCAACATTGACGTCTGCCCTGCGGACTGGGTTCCTGGAGAAGTTCTTGATTGGATGCCCGAAGATGGCGCTGTTAGGAGCGGAGATGAAGATGCCGTCTGGAGTCTTCAATGTAGTTGTGAACAGGCCGATTTCGGTGATTGTGCCGGTGACTGTGCCGCAATCAATGAAGTCGCCGCTCTTGTAGGGGCGCAGGAAAAGAAGCATAAGTCCTGCGGAAATGTTGCTGAGAGAATCTTTCATTGCCAAGCCGACTGCCAGACCAGCGGCGCCGAGAACTGTCAGGATGCTTGCGGTGTTCACGCCGAGCAGGTCAAGTATCATGAGCAAAGCCACCACCCAGACCAGCGTCTTGGCAATATTGCCGAGAATCTGGCCGATTGAATTGTCCAGGCCAGGTATCTTCTCGACCGCCTTGACAATCAGCCTCTTGCAAATGCGGGCAACAATCCAGGCGACAAGCAATACCAAAATCGCCAAAAGGATAATTTTGCCCAAATGAATTACAGTATCCTGATGTTCCGCCCACAGGTTCTGCAACATGGAAGTCGTTTCCCCTGCCTGCACCTTGTCTATCACCTTGTTGACGACCTGCTCTGTTGCCGCTGGGGCCTGTTTTGCCGCCGCTGCCGCCTGTTCCGCCGCCACTGGTGCCTGTTCCGCCGCCGCCACTACTTCGTTTGCCATGTTTAAATCTCCTTGATTCTTTGTTTAACTCTACTTCATTCCGAGCTCGCTCTCATTCAACAAATGCACGCCATTGGAGCGAAGCATGTCCCTGGCAAGTCCTGGCTCCGAGAAACGGAGCACCAGCACTGGATTGCCAACGCAATGCTGCGCCACTGTGTACATGTACTCCACATTGACGTTGGTATCCGTCAGCAGTGACAGCACCTTGCAAAGACCGCCTGGCTGCTTGTCCACCTCCACTGCCGTAACCTCGTTTATATGAACACTCACATTGTTCTTCTTGAGCACCGCCTCGGCGCCCTCCACGTCATTCACCAGAAGGCGCAAGATGCCGAATTCCGATGTATCCGCCACGGACAGGGCGCAGATGTCAATGCCCGCCTCTGCAAGAATCTGCGTCACCGCCGCCAAACGGCCTTTTCTGTTCTCCAAAAAAATAGACAACTGCCTAACTGCCATAATTCACCTCCGATTTTGTTAGAGGTAATTTTTGAAATTACCTTGATTTTCAGCCATTTATCCAATCAGCCAAATCCGCCTCGGTTCTGCACTGCGGGGCCTGGTCGAACTCCACCTTCAGCACTGTGCATTTCCAATCAGGGGGTAGTTCAGGGAGCCCTGTGATGACAAGTTTGCCATCCTTGGGCGACCATGTGAACGGGTATTCCTTGCCAGTGGAAAGCATTGTGACACGCTTGACTGGCGTATCGATGCGTATGGCAGTCGCCACCTTGCCAGGCCAGCGGAATATGCACCAGTATGCATTGTTGCCCACATTTGTCCAGGGCCCTTGCAGATTCAAATCCACAGTGCCAGGGTGCGAGGCGCCAATCAGCGCACAGCCACGGGAATTGGATATGGCCTCGCGGTTGATTGCCAGCCAGGCGCCCATTTCCTTCAGGCGCTCGATTTCCTCGTTGCGGATATGCCCGTCCGCCTGGGGGCCTATGTTCAGCAAATAGTTTCCACCGCACTGGGCCGCCATGACAAGATACTGCACCAACTGCACTGGCGTCTTCCAGTTGGGGTTGAAGCGTGTGTAGCCCCAGCAGCACGAATCGCCGATGCACATGCAGCTTTCCGTAGGCGCCTGCTTGCCAGCGCGAACCACCTGCTCTGGCGTCTCGATGTCTTCCTCCGTCCCTGAACGGTCGTTGATTATGATGCCAGGCTGAAGTTCCCTGACCATTGCGTTCAGTTCCGCCGAGCGCCAGAATTCCGCCCACTGGGGCCTCTTGGTCGCACAACGTGCGTCCCAGCCGCCATCGTACTCCAGCAAATCAATCTTGCCGTAATTCGTCATCAGTTCGCGCACCTGATTGTGCGCCTGCTGCAATAACGCCTCCTTGGATTCAGGATATTTCTCAGGCTCGAAATAGCCAGGGAAACGCCAGTCCAGCAGCGAATAATAGAAGCCAACGCGAAGACCAGCGCGCCGCGCCGCATCAACATACTCCCGCACAATGTCCCTGTGGCAGCCATGCTTCACGCTGGTATAGTCGGAATACTTGCTGTCAAAAAGACAGAAGCCCTCGTGGTGCCTGGTGGTCAGGACCACATATTTCGCGCCAGCGGCCTTTGCGGTCTCCATCCACTCGTCCGCACAGCCAGGAGCGGGCAGAAAAGAGTCCGCCAGTTTTGCGTATTCGGCTGCGGGTATTCTTTCCGAGTACATGGTCCATTCGCCGCGTCCAAGTATGGAATACAGTCCATAATGGATGTAGATGCCAAAGCGTGCCTCATGGAACCACTTCATTCTTTCTTCTTTTGATAGCATTTCCATTCACTCTCCTCACATATTATGCTATATCATAAATTATTCTGTCTGCTGGTGGAAAAGTTTAGCATAAAAACCGTTCTTTTCAAGCAGCTCATGATGAGTGCCGTATTCCGTTATCATTCCATTTTCAATGACAGCGATCTTGTGGCAGCGCATCGCCATTGAGACTCGCTGCGAGACCATGATGGCAGTCCTGCCCACCAGCACCTCGGCCAATGTCTCCTGGATTTTGCGCTCGGTATTTGCATCCAAGGCGGATGTGCAGTCATCCAGAATCAGGACCTCGGGTGCTGTGAGAAGCGCCCGTGCCAGGGAGAGGCGCTGCCTCTGACCGCCAGACAGGCTGCTGCCGCGCTGCTCGACAAGGGTTTCATACTTTGCCTTCATCTCCATGATGAAGTCATGCATCTGTGCCTCCTTGGATGCGTCCAGAATCTGCTTGTTGGTGGCGTCAGGCAGTCCATAGCAGATATTGTCTCTCAAGGAGCCTGCGAAAATCTGGGCTTCCTGCGGGACGACGCCCACCCGTCGCCTCAGGGAATCCAGTTTAATATCCTTGAGATTGATGCCGTCAACCAGGATGCTGCCCACAGTGGGGTCGTACAATCTGGCGAGCAGGCTCAGCAACGTGGATTTTCCGCTGCCGCTGGCTCCCATTATGCACAGCCAGTTGCCCACGGGCACAAACAGGTTTATGCCCCTGAGCACTGGAGGATTCTGCACTGGCTGGCTCATCTCCTCGTCCTTGCGGCTGTACTGGGACATGGGATAAGTGAAGAACACATCCCGTATCTCGATGCCTTTCTTCAGGGGAGCGGGGAAGTCCACCGCGTTGGGCGCATCCGCTATCTCGACCTTCTTGCTCAGGATGGTATCTACACGGTGCAGCGCGATTCTCAGCCTCTGCACCACAAACGGCAACTGCGTGAACTCGATGACAGGCACGAACAACTGCATCGTCGTGGAATGCAGGAACATGACCACGCCCAGCGTCAGTTCGCCGTCCAGCACCAGTTTGCCGCCATAGAGCAGTATGATGGCCCCGCTGATGCCCACAAGCACGTTCGCCTCCTGCCCAAGCGTAGCGTTGTTATGCTGCAATGTCATGGAATCCCTGATGGCCACACCCATGACGCGGTGGAAATTCAGTTTCTCGCCTGCTTCGCGGGCGTATGCCTGGATTGCCTTCATAGCCTCGATTTTCTGGTTAACCATTCCGTACAGGCAAGCATGGGTGTGGC
>JAFYGL010000738.1 GCA_017543165.1 Victivallales bacterium
AATACCTGAATCTGCTGTGGGCATTGCCGCTGTTTGTGGCATTGCATATCTATGCGTCTTATAAGCGAAAGAGGGCATTGGCCAGTTTTGCGGACGCCAGCATGGCTGCAAGGCTAAGCGCCGCTTGCTCGCCTTATGCCAGGCTGATAAAGGCGGCATTGCGCATTGTTGCGCTTGCGTTGCTGATAGTCGCCATGGCGCGTCCCTGCTGGCATCCAGTTTCCCGTGAAGTGCACCGCAAGGGCAGGGATGTGGTGTTTGTGCTGGATATTTCACGCTCCATGCTGGCGGACGATTTGCAGCCCAACCACCTGGAACGCGCAAAAATCGCCATTGGCGACTGCCTGGAGGCATTGGAGGGGGACCGCATCGCATTGGTGGTTTTTGCTGGCTCGTCCATGGTGAAGTGCCCTCTTACCGTTGATTATGGTTTCTTCCGCCTGATGCTCTCCGATGTGGAGCCGCGAAGCGTGGGGCGTGGCGGCACCAAGATTGGCGATGCATTGAGGATGGTGCAGAATACGGTGCTTGACAATCAGGAGCGCCAATGCCGTGATGTGATTCTGATTACTGATGGCGAGGACCAGGACAGTTTTGCCGTGGATGCCGCCGCCGCATTGGGCAAGGAGGGAGTGCGCATTTTGGCTGTGGGCCTGGGCAATGAAAACGAAGGCACGCCAATTCTGGCCAGGGATGAAGACGGCAAGCGAGGCTTTATCAAGGACAAGTCAGGCAATGTGGTGCGTTCCCGCCTGGACGGCGAGACATTGCGCAAGATGGCTGCCGCCACGCCTGGCGGGCGTTATTTGCCTGTGGCCACTGGCAACTTTGATTTGGGTGGCATTTATCGTTCTCTGGTGGCAAATGCGGAGAAGCAGGCGCTTGAGGCGGAGACCATCCAGAGATACGAGGAAAAATACCAGATTTTCCTTATTGCGGCGATAGTGTTGCTTTTTGCAGCGGAACTTGTCAGGGAGAGGAGATTATGAGGTATTTGATATTCATAGCCTTGCTGCCCCTGGTATTGCTGGCGGAAACGCCCAAGTCCATTTTGCGCAAAGGCAATCGTGCCTTCAAGGAAGGCAAAAGGGCAGAGGCAATCAAGGATTATGACAGCGCATTGCAGCAATTGCCTGACAATCCGTATTTGACATACAACAAGGGTGTGGCCTATTTGGCTGATGCGAATTATGAACAGGCGGCGCGGCAATTCCTTGAGGCGCAGAAACAGAGCCTTGCCGCAAAGAAGCATGATGTGGACTTTGAGGCGCGCTGCCTGGCTTCCGCAGGCGATGCCCAGTACAGCCAGGCGAAGGCGATGTCCGAAAGCAAGGAACAGAACCAGCAGCAATTGGAGGCTGCATTGAAACTGTGCCAGGATGCCATGGCAAATTACCAGAATTCACAGAAGGTTAAGCCAGGCAACAAGAATGTGCAGGAGGCCGCCAAACAGGCAAATCTCCTCAACAAAAAGTTGCTTGGAATGAAATATCTGCTTCCACCGCCACCACAGCAGCAACAGCAGCA
>JAFYGL010000739.1 GCA_017543165.1 Victivallales bacterium
CCACCTGGGCTCCCGTCCAGGAACGCGCCGCAAACGTCACCTTCATCAGGGAAATGCCCTTCTGGGGACAGACCGACTACTTCGAATCAACCCAGCTCATCAACTGCTTCTAAACGCAGTATTTTCAACGCAGAGGCGCAGAGATTTTAACGCAAAGGCACAGAGACGCAGAGATTTTTAGAATTCTTCTTTTCAATTTCAACAATAATAAAAAACTCTGCGTCTCTGCGCCTTTGCGCCTCTGCGTTAAAATGAACGCCTCTGCGTTAAGATGAGTTATTGAATTGTTACAAATATCAGGTGAAATGATATGACACAGGATTTCTCAGAAAAAATGCCGCCCTATCCTGACGGAGAACCTGGATTTGTGGATATGCTTAAGACGCACGAGCCATTTGTGCCCGCCTGGAATAGGAACTTCGTGCCACAAGAAGGCGAACTTAACCTTCTGGATGGCATTTTACTGGAGCTAGACTTTCCCGATGACGAAGGGCTTCTGGATACGGCATACGCCGACTTCAGGCGCTTTCTTGAGGAAGGCAGTCTAACGGGAAATGCAATCCCCCTTCGTACTCGCCAATGCCCAGGCATGCAGAAAGAGGAATACCGCCTGGTTGTGGAAAAGTCATCTATACTGCTGGAGGCAACTGATACAGAGGGCATACGGCGTGGACTGTATTTTCTCATGGACGAAATCTCCACCAACCCCAGCCTCAAGCTGGGAAGCATGACGCGCAAGCCCTGGCTCAAAAACCGCATTTCTCGCTGCTTCTTCGGTCCCATCAAGCGCCCGCCATTCAATATCGACGAGTTGATGAACAACATTGACTACTATCCAGAGGAATATCTTGGCAAACTGGCGCGTGAAGGCGTCAATGGCCTCTGGCTCACTATAACATTCCGCGAAATATGCGATACATCCATACGCCCTGCTCAGCCAGATGCTGCCAAACGCCTGGCAAAATTACGTCAGACCGTTGAGCGTTGCCGCCGCTACGGCATAAAAATTTGGGCATTCTGCATAGAGCCCGCCTATTGGTCAAAGGCCCTTGGAAATCCAGTTCCAGCAGGTCATGAGGAACTGCTGGGCGCCGAAATGTCCACGACTTCACATAGTTTCTGCATCAATTCCGAAACAGCCAGGAAATACCTCCATGATTGCACATATTCCCTGTTCAAGGCAGTGCCCCATCTCGGAGGACTTATGATGATCTCCCTAGGCGAAAGGGCCACCTCATGCCTCAGCAAAGTCTCTTTGTACGGAGATGGCACCATTCCTTGCGGCAAGCGCTGCAATCTGTCCATCGGCGAAATCTACTCACAGCTGCTGTCCAGCATGAAACAGGGAATGAAGGAGGCCAATCCCGAGGCTGATTTGATAAGCTGGGCATACATTCCATACGCGGACCAAATCTCCAACTGGATTTTGCAACTGCCTTCACGCCTCACCGATGACATCATAATGGCATTCAACTTCGAATCAGGCCTCACTAAAAAACAGCTTGGCAAAGTACGCGTAGGCGGCGACTACTGGCATTCACAGGTTGGACCCTCCGACCGTTTCATAACCATGGCCGAGGCAGCCAAGGGACATTGCCAATTCGCGGCAAAGTTGCAGGTGGGATGCTCCCATGAATGCGCCACGGTTCCATACATTCCAGTGCCAGGCATCCTGTACCGCAAATACCGCGAAATGCACAAACTGGGCGTGCAGCACGTCATCCAATGCTGGTACTTCGGCAACTACCCTGGTCTCATGAATGCCGCAGCAGGAAAATTGGCATACGAGGACTTTTCTTCTGGCGAGGACGCCTTCCTAGAACAACTGGCAAAGCAGTTCTGGGGAGCAGACTGGCAACACGCCGTCCAGGCATGGAAACTTTTCGCAGAGGGATATTCCAACTATCCGCTGGATATTCAATTCCAATACTACGGCCCCATGCATGACGGTCCAACTTGGCCACTGCACCTAAAGCAGACAATGACGCCACTCACACGTACATGGAAACCAGAGGCATTCCCATCTGGCGACGCAATCGGCGAGGCAATGAACCACTTCCAACTTGACGAACTTGTCGAACTGACAGGAACAATGGCACATACATGGCGCCAGGGTCTGAATGAACTGGAAAAATCTATCCAGAACAAGCAGCATGAACTTGACTTCACCCTGGCAGAGGCACTGGACATTCAATTCCATTCAGGACACAATATCCTGCGTTTCTACTCTCTGCGCAACAGGCTTCTCGACAATCCCTCCAAGGCAGTGGCGCTCATAAGTGAAATGAAGGGCATTGTCCGCGAAGAGAAATCTGCATCGCTGAGACTGGCGGAACTGTGCAGACTGGACAAGCGCCTGGGTTACCACTCCGAAGCCGAGGTTTACAAGTATTTTCCCGCAAAACTGGAATGGCGTACCTCACAACTGGAGCATCTGCTGGCAGTAGAGTTTCCAGAATTGGAGGTGGCTCTAGCCAAGGGCATTGCACCAGGAGAGCACCTTAAATGGAATTGCTCCACCGTCAAGGCAGGCCAGACATACGGGCAGAACGGCATCCGCTGGAACTTTGAAAACAAAGGAGAAAAACTGGTATTCCATCTGGATTTCACTTCAAATGCGGATAATCCAGAAACCGCATTTATTTTCTTCTACGACAGCAAGGGAGCAAAACCTCTCCCGCAGCAATTTGTCTTAAAACGCAGCGACTGCGAAAAGACAGACCATGGCTGGCGAGCAGACATTGAAATATCCAACTACGCACTGTTGCTGGAAGACAGCTTCTTCTTCGGCGTC
>JAFYGL010000740.1 GCA_017543165.1 Victivallales bacterium
CCAGGAAATCCAGGCGCTGAACGGCCAGGCCGCCCCTGAAATCAACCTGCGCTATCCCCGCATCCTGACTGCGCCGAAACGCCAGGGCGAAATCGTCATTGACGCGAAACTGGACGAGGCGGCCTGGAAGAACGCCGGCTCCCCTGTGTCCATGTCCGCCCTCCGTGATTTGGGATACACGTGGCGTCTCCCACCGAATCATCTCAAGTTCACCTGGGATGAGAAGAACCTTTATCTGGCGGTTGATGCACTGTTCCCCAAGGGCACCATTCTTCGCAAGGGCAAGGGTCCAAACGATCCAGGCGGAGTTTACCAGGACGAATCATTCGAGCTGCTTTTGACGCATGACGGCGATACGTACTACTTTGGCGGCAGCGTGGGCGGCGGCAAATCCACCAGAAAGAACAAGGACGGCAGCTACAATCCCCAGTGGGAATATGCATCCCATAATGGAGTGTTGATAGATGACAGGATACTCTGGCAGGGGGAGGTCGCCATCCCCTGGCAGGCAATCGACTTGCAGGCACCGCCGAAGGAACTCAAGATGAACCTGGCGCGTGGCTGGCATTCCTCCACCGTGTCCGTCTCAACGGACCTGGCGAACCAGAAGGAGAAGGGATACTGGGCGGACGAGGCACATCAGTTCACGCTGCGCTTTGCCGATACTGCCCCCGTGCTTTCCATGGAACAGGGCAATGACATTGCATACGGCGACATCAGCCAGGCTTTCACGCTGTATTCCAGCCGTGACACGGAGGCGGAATTGAGTGTCATACAGGAGAATGTTTCTGGCCTTTTGGAACCCCAGGTGCTCTTTTCCCGCAAGGTCCAGTTAAAATCCAACAAGCCCGAACGCCTGGAGGTGGAAGGCACAATAAGTTCTGAACAGGCCAACCGCATTGTCTATGAGATGAAGGACGGCAAAACAGGCCAAGTTGTGCTTCGCCAGGATTTGCCGCTTCTGCTGCAAATGGAATATCTTGCCGTGGCGCCCCGCTTCACTGCGGAAAAATTGCTGGTGAATGTGAAGACCGCTGTCTTGCAGAAGAAGTTCGGCGCCGATTTCAAGGGCATCCTGGTCGTTTCCAGGCCAGGCGGAAAGCAGTTTTCCAGCACACCTCTGTCCGCCGAACAGCCCCAGTCGCTGCCATTCTCCAAGGACAACGCCCCAGGCAAATACAAGGTGGATTTGCTGGACGCGGCAGGCAAGCTCATCTCAAGCGTTTCCGTCGATTTCCCTGGTTTCGGCGAATGGAGCAAAATGGAGTTTGACCTTAGCCGAATAATACCACCATATAAGCCAATGGTGGTTAAGAATGAAAAAGGCGGACTTGAGGTCATGCCTGTGGGACGCTTGTACCAGTGGCGCGCCAATGGCCTTATGCCAGAGCAAATTGTCTCCCGTGGCAACAAGCTTTTTAGCAAGCCAGCCAGCCTTGTGATTGGAAACGAAAGCGCAAGGCTTGCCTTGACGCCTGGTAGCAGCAAGCCACATAGGGTGGTATTTGCCGCCAATGGCAACACCAGCGCATACGAGGTTGCATCCCAAAGCTGGATTGAATATGACGGGGTGCAGTACAACACAGTCAAAATCAAGGCAAGGCAGAAGCTGGGCGCAGTGGAACTGCGCTTCTGCATGCCCCGCGATGAGGCAAAATATCTGCATACATCCAGTTGCGGATGGGGAAACAAAATCACAATGGAATTGCCAGACGGCGACTTTGCCTGCAAGTATTTCCCCGTGGTTTTCCTTGGCAACGAAACAGAGGGGCTTTGCTTCTTCGCGGAAAGCAGCAGGACTTGGCTGAGCAAGGACCCCAAGCCACTGCATTTTACATCCAGCGACAAGGAAACTGTGTTTACAGTCCGTTTGGCTGATGAACTCAAGGCGGGGCAGGAACTGGACTTTGAATACGGCCTGCTTGCCTCTCCAGTCAAGCCTCTGCCAAAGAACTATCCGTTGAACACCCTGGGCTGGTATCATATCTTCCCCATGAACCGCCCTGGCAGGCGCCCAACCGTGTATTGCGGCATGGCAACCTGGCCAAAGGTGCTAAGCGACATGTTCTGCGATCTGCCTTCCGAGACTGACAACAAGGCGGCATTCTACAAGGAGGATGTGAAGAGGGCCTTGGGTTTCGGCATTAAGCCATATCCATATAATCCACATTATGTCACGGACGAGTATCCTGAAGTGCGGGCGTTTTTGGACGAGTGGCAGATCATGCCACAGAACACATGGTCTGGCTCTCGCGATGGCAAACCTCATTCACTGTACCTGCTGTGCCCCGCCTCTGGCGGCGCGGATTTCTACCTGATGAAGGTGAAGCACCTGTTGCAGAAGGTGCCATTCCACGGCATGAACTTCGACTTCGGCATCATACCTGTCTGCATGAACACACTGCATGGCTGCCATGAGCGCACGCCTCTGCTGGCATACCGCAATCTCTTCAGGCGCCTGGCTTTGCTGCTGATTGATTCTGGCGTGGAGGACTACATCATCACTGTGCACAACACCAATTCCGTGCAGTTGCCCTCATATACATTTGTTTCCCATCTGGACAACGGCGAGCATATCCGCCAGCAGAGCAGCACGCTCATGCACAATGGAAAGGACATTCTTGACACATACAAGCTGCCTATGTGGGCTTGCGAACTGAGTTCACTGCCATTCGGCATTACAAACCCGCCATACCAGGCCCAGGATGTGCTGCAGAAAATCTACGGCGGAGGCAAGGAAGACCCCGAACTCTACAAACTGCGCATAACACGTGCAATGATGGCAGGCCCCCTGGTGCACAATACCATACCGCGTTTGAACCGCTGCCATTTCGGTGTGTTCGACAAACTGGTGCGCATATACGACGCCTTCAACGTGCCTGAATGCGAGTTTATTGGCTATTGGGACAAGCGCAAGGCGGCTGAGGTCCTAGGCGGCAAAGATGTCTATGTCAGCCTCTACAAGCCAAAAGCGGGCAACAAGGTTCTTGCTGTAATTTCACACCTTGGCAATGAACGGCTTGTCCAGGATGTGGAAATACGCTTCAATCCAAAGGCAATCGGAATGCGCAGTTTCAACAGCGCATTAGAGCATATTGACAAGGAGGATCCTGAATACCAGCAGTTGTACGAAATACGGAACAAGTATTCCGTCCCGTCCGAAAGAGCACCTCTCAAGTGGGTGCCCGCAGGTGTGAAAATCCTGTCCTTTGAGGGCAATGTGCTGAAACTGCATATCCCATACCACACCTTCGCCATCGTTGAACTGCAATAGCTCCTGCCCGCTGTGGA
>JAFYGL010000741.1 GCA_017543165.1 Victivallales bacterium
ACCACTGTCCACTGTCCACTTTTCAACCATGTGCCTCTGGTTAAGAAGAGTGCCGTTGGATATCAAATGTCTCCCGTCATAGCCTCGATAGGCAGGATGAAAGCCTTGACGCCTTCGTGCTGGCCGATTTCATTTCGGATTGCCTGTACATCGTCAAACAGTTTTTTTGCCCTGTCTTCGGGAAGAATGGTCATGATAGCGGAGTTGGCGCCAGGCCACACGTCGTTGTCCATTTTGGGGCCAGTGGTAACTCCTTTTCCCACTACACGCGGCCACTGCGTGAAGCAGGGTGCGTCGCTGCCTTCAAAAAGGGCCATTACCTCGTCGTTGATGGAAATGTTGTATATCAGCAATACCATTTTTAGATTGCAGTTCATACCATTGACCTCCTTGTCTTGGCAACCAGGCTATACATAATTGGAATCAAGACCAGCGTCACCAGCGTGGATATGCTTAGGCCTCCGATGATGGCGATGCTTAATGGCGACCATAGCTCGGAGCCAGTGGTGCGGGACAGTGCCATTGGCAGCATGCCGAAGATGGTGGTGAGTGTTGTCATCAGCACAGGGCGCAGTCTTTGCCTGCCAGATGTGACCACTGCATCGCGTACTTCCTTGCCTCGTGAAAGCAGGATGTTGATGTAGTCAATCAGCACGATTGCGTTGTTGACGACCGTGCCTACCAGCATGATCAGCCCGATGAAAGACATGATGTTCAGCGTCTTGCCAGTCAGCGCCAGTGCGAATATGGCACCTGCGAATGCAAACGGAATGGAGAACATGACGATGAACGGCGCGAGATAAGATTCGAACTGGGCGGCCATGACCATGTACACCAGCAGGATGCCCAGCACCAGTATCAGTGTCAGGTCCCTGAAGGATTTGCCTTGTTCCTTGACCTGCCCGTCGTAGGTGATTGCCACGCCAGGCGGCAGCACGATTTTCTCCTCGATGGCCTGGCGCAAGTCGGAGAATACCTCGCCCAGCGAGCGGTCATATACGTCCATCTGCAATTGGACCACGCGTTCCTGCCCAGTGCGGTTGATGGTTACTGGGCCTAGTTCCTCTGTGATTGTTGCGAAGGAATCCAGGCGTATGCGGTTTCCGTTCACAGTGATTTCGCTGTTCTGAATGTCCGTGATGCTTGTTCGCTGGTCCTGGCCCAGTTGCACGAATATGTCGTATTCGTCTTCGCCCTGGCGGAACTGGCTTGCCTCCTTTCCGTAGAAGAGGGTTCGTATGGAGGAGACGATGTTGTCCACATTCACTCCCAGGACGGCGGCCATTTCGCGGTCGATATTGATTACGATTTCGCGGTTGCCGTTGTCGAATGTGACGATAGGGTCTCGCACGCCTGGAATATCCATAGCCAGGTCCTTGATGCAGTTTGCGATTCCCTGTGTTGTGTCCAGGTTGTAGCCAAGTATCTTCACGATGATGGGCTTTTCATTGTTGCCGCCCATGATCATGGTCATGAGTCTGTTGGATGTATCCAGGAATATGCGGTTGAATTCGGGCCAGGTGCGAAGTTCCTTCAGGATGCGGTCACCCAGTTCGGCTGTGCCGTATGGGCGCTCTTCCATGGGAATGTACTTGATGTTCAACTGTCCCACATGGGAGCCTCTGTTGCCCCAGCCAGACGAACTCCGCCCAGCACGCCAGTTGGTGAAGCGTATGCCAGTGGTTCGCGGAGTAGGTTTGCCGTTTTCGTCCAGTTCCTCCTTGTTTGGCGCTATGCCCTTGCCTTTTTCCTTCAGGAGTTCTTTTTCCTTTTCATAGACTACGTCCACGATTTTGCGGGCTGTTTTCGCTGTGAGTTCTGCACGTGTGGAGACTGGCAACTGGAAGCGGATACCCATTTCGCCAGTATCCTGGTCAGGCGTGAATTCTGAACCCACGAATGGAATCACCATGATTGCGATGCCAACGACTGCCACCGCCAGAAGAATGACTGCGGATGAATGCCGCAGGCTGAAATCCAGCAATCTGCCATACGCATTCTCGAATGCCTGGAATTGCTTTTCAGACCATTTGTAGAAGCGCTTGCCAAAGGAGTTGTCCTTTTCTGCTTCCTCTATTTCCTTTTTAGTGCGGGGGACTGGCTTCAGCAGCAGGGAACTCAGCATGGGCGTCAGCGTCAATGCGCAGGCAAGACTGGCCAGAAGCGTGATGGTTACAAGGCCGCCCAATTGGCGGAACATGATGCCCGAGGCTCCTTCCACAAACACCAGCGGCATGAACACGCAAATCGTGGTGGCTGTGGAGGCGACCAGGGACAAGCCAACCTCGCTGGCGGCGAACATGGAGGCCTCGCGTACCTTGACGCCGCGGTTCACATGGCTGGTTATGTTTTCCAGGACGACAATGGCATTGTCCACCACCATGCCTATGGCGATGGCCAGGGCGGACAGGCTTATCATGTTGATGGTCCATCCCATAAAATACATATAGCAGAATGCAATAATCAGCGAGAAAGGAATGGTCAATACAATGACCAATGATGTTCTCGCATTGCGCAGGAAGAAGTAGGACACCAGGATGACGAAGAGGCCGCCCCACAGTACCGAACTGCGCACGTTGTTGATGGATTGCATGATGAAGGTGCTGGAATCGTTCACGATGTAGAAGTCGATGTCACGGGGGATGACTTTCTTGAGTTCCTTCAGTTCGTTTTTGACGGCGTTGCATACGGCGACTGTGTTTGCGCCAGTGCGTTTCTGCACGATCATGATCATGCCGTCCCTGCCCATGGTCTCGACATACTGCGTGATTTCCTCAAATGAATCCTTGATTTCCGCCACATCCTTGAGGCGTATGATTGCGCCGTCCTTTTGCAGCAGCGGGATTTCCTTGATTTGCTCTGGATCCGCATATTCGCCCAGGATGCGGATGGTGTATTCGATGATGCCCAGTTTGAGCGTGCCAGCGGGAAGTGTCTTGTTCTCGTCGTCGATGGCGTTTTCTATGTCCTTTAGTGTAAGGCCGTAGCCAGACAGTTTTTCGCGGGAGAGTATGACATTGATCTGCCGCCTCAGGCCGCCGAAGGCATCGACGGAACCCACGCCGTCAAGGCGCTGCAATGGCTGGAACACCTCGTCGTCAATGATATCATAAAGTTTTTCTATGCTTTCCTTGGCAGTGACGCCAATGATCATGATTGGCATGTTGGCCGAATCGAATTTGAAGATGAGCGGGTCGTCCACATCGTCGGGCAGGTTTCTTCTGACGCGGTCAATCTGTGAGCGGACGTCGTTGGAGGCCTCGTTGATGTCGGTGCCCCATGTGAACTGGCAGGTAATCTGGGAGCGCCCCTCGGATGTGTTGGAGCGAATTTCATCAAGATTGGAGACTGAACCCAGGCGTTTCTCCAGCACGCGTGTGACCTTTGTCTCCACATCTTCGCAGGATGCGCCTTCCCATGTTGTCATGACAGTCACCCTGGACGGCTCGATGTCAGGCGCCAAATCGATTCCAAGTTTGATGAAGCAGATTATTCCCAATGCCAGCAGCATCAGGAAGAACATTGCCGTGGCTACGGGGCGATTTACACCAAATTCAGGTAGTTTCATAAAGGTAGTTAGTTATAAGTGGGCTGTGGACTGTGGAATGTGGGCTGTGGTGGCCAAAAGAAAAAGATGAGAATCCATTTTTCACAGTCCACAGTCCACAGTCCACATTTCTACATTGAGAGATTGTTGCCTTGCAGTTTCTTGATTTCGCAGCCGTCGGTAAGGCGGTGCTGTCCTACTATGACGATTTCATCGCCTTCTTTCAGGCCAGAGAGGACTTCCACGTTTTCTGCGAAGCGTATTCCCAGTTTCACATTGACTGCCTCGACTTTATTGCCTTTCACGCGGTATACAATATTCCGTGAAAGATTGCGGATGGGGAGAGCGGATGGTATTGCCAGAACCTTGGGCTTGGATTCAATCATCACATCGACAGTGGCGTACATTCCGTCCTTCAGTAGGTATTCATTGTGCTCGCCCACAATGTTGTCAATGCGGATTTCAACCTGTGCGGTTCTGGTGGTTGTGTTGACGGCTGGATAGATTTTAGCCACGGTGCAGTCGATATTCTTGCCTGGCATGGCTTCTGTGCGAAGGATGCCCTTGGTCTTGCCAGGCACCACGCTTGAAAGGCGGTTCATTGGAATGGAGATGATGATCTTGACCTGCGCCATGTCAAGGATGGTGACGATGTCCGTGGACGGTGAAACCATTGTGCCTGGGTCCACGTGCTTCATGCCGATGACGCCGTCCATTGGCGCATACAACTTTGTTTCCGAGAAGTTGACTTCAGCCTGTTCCAGGTTTGCCGCTGCCTGCTGCAGGCTTGCTTCTGCCTCCTGCACATTTGCCTTGTAGCGTTCCAGGTTTGCCTCCGCCTGCTTGAGGTTTGCCTCCGCCGCGCGTATTTGGGCGTCTGCGGCAGCGATTGCCGCCTGCGCCTTTCTGTTTTCCGCCTCGGCCTGCTCGAACGCGGTCTGTGCCTGGTCGTATGTTTGCTGGGTAGTCGCCATTTTGTCCAGCAGGCCTTTCTGCCTTGTAAGTTCCCTTTGCTTGTCAGCCAGGGAGACCTTTGCCGATTCGGCGGAGGCAGCTGCGCTCTTCTTGTCAGCCTTTTTTTGCTCCATGGAGGCCTTGGAATTCAAAAGGCCAGCGTCCGCATTGATGACATTGGACTTTGCCACGGCCAGCGTCGCCTCCGCCGCGAGCCTGGCGGCCTTTGCGTTTGCCAGCTGTGCCTTGTGCTCCCTGTCGTCAATGCGTGCGATGAGCTGTCCTTTCTTGACCAGTACGCCTTCCTCCACTGGAGTGCCGTCCTCCAGAGCCAGTGTCAGCAGTCTGCCTGATATTTTAGGCTTGAGGAGCACAGTGCGCATTGCCTGAATGTCGCCGTTGAATGTGGAGACGTTGTCGATTCTTGCGTAAGTTACATTTGCAGTTTGCACGGTTACAGACATGTCTCTTTTTCCCGCTCTTGCGACCTGCCTTGCTTTGTTGTATGCCTGGACTTTTGCATATCCGAAGCCTGCCAGTACCAGAATGGCCACAGCCGCGATTGCCGTTACAATAGCTTTGTTCTTTTTCATCTGTTTGCCGTGTAAGTGTGATTTGTTATTTGGTTGAAACTATCTGCAGTGGACAGTGGACAGTGGA